>JAISKQ010000184.1 GCA_031260865.1 Prevotella sp. | reverse complement strand
GCTGACAACAACCAGAATCAGGCTTTCCGTGTGAAGGGACATTGAGATGCCGATAACCATAGTAACCAGCCCAATGCCCTGAAAAACGATATTAGTCATTTTAGGAGACAATCGGGAATGAATGATCAATCCCACCAAACCGCCCGCTATAATAGCTCCGGTATTAACAAATGTGCCAACCATAAATTGTACAATCTACTTTGAACAAAAATAGAGAATATATTTGGCTTTTGTTTTCAAATTCATTATTATTTTGACAAAATGTTGTCCTTCCGAATAATACCTTTTACATTTGTTGTCCTATTATCAATTGAATTATGGGTACAATAAAGAAATACCGGTATCATTCGTTTGCTATCCTGACGGTAATTATCTGGGGGGTCACCTTTGTTTCCACCAAGGCGCTTATCGGTCACGGACTATCGCCTGTCGAAATACTTATCTATCGCTTCGCGTTGGCTTATACCGGTATTTGGTTTGTGTGCCCACGCCAATTCTTTGCCAAGAGTAAAAAGGACGAACTGCTCTTTGTCGCGTCCGGCTTGTGTGGAGGTTCCCTGTATTTCATCTTTGAGAATACCGCCTTGCAAATAACGTTGGCGTCCAATGTCTCATTGATTATCAGCACCTCGCCCATTTTCACCGCGTTTCTCTCTTATCTGCTATACAAGAAGGAGAAACTTAAAACCCATTTTATCGTTGGTTCGTTCATGGCTTTAATCGGCGTCGCCTTAGTCGTTTTCAACGGCAGTTTCATTCTGCGAATCAACCCTTTGGGCGATATTCTCACCGTATTGGCGGCGTTGTCATGGGCTTTCTACGGCATCATACTACGACGCTTAAATGGTAGATACTCAACCTTGTTTATTACCCGCAAAGTATTCTTTTATGGCATCGTCACCATGTTGCCTTTCTTCTCCTTTAGCCCATCGTCTTTCAATCCCTCTTTGCTTGTCAATCCCACGGTCATCGCAAACCTGCTGTTTCTCGGATTGGCAGCTTCGCTGTTATGCTTCATTATGTGGAACACCGCCGTGAAAGAACTGGGCGTCGTGCAAACATCCAATTACCTCTACTTTATACCGCCGGTAACATTGTTCACGTCCGCCATTGTGATTGACGAACATATTACAATCGTTGCCCTTATCGGTTCGGTTTTCATCTTGTTTGGCGTATATGCCGCCGAAAAAGGATTTAAGTTCGGATTACGGAAGCATCTTGATATATAGATATATAAACAGAAAAGACGGAACTTGATGTCCCGTCTTTCTTATTATCTGTTCATACGTTTTATTTCAACTTGTCTTTCTTTACATTCAGGGATGAATATGCCAAATAGAATATGATAACGGCATACATCACCAAGGCAAGCCATTGAGACCAATCCGTCTTTTCCCATTCTTCATTAATGAAATTGAGACCGGCAAAGCGCATTGTCGCGCTCGCGACTCCCATCAAAGCTCCACCCGCGATAAATCCTGACGCCAGCAGCGTGCCCTTGTCCAGACGCGCCATATTCAACGCCTTGTCCTTACTGCGGCTGCCTACATACCAGTTTACTCCGCCGCCTATCAATAAAGGAATATTCAGGTGTAACGGGATAAACATACCCAAGGCAAAAGCAAGCGCCGGAACTCGAAAAGCTGTGAGCAATAAAGCGATTAAAGCGCCTATGGCATACAGCACCCAAGGCGCGCCTGTTCCCGACATCAACGGATCGATAACCGCCGCCATGGCATTCGCCTGAGGGGCGACCAACGCCTTTTCGCCGGTAAAGCCATACGTCTCGTTCAAGATAATCATTACACCTCCTACTGTGGCTGCCGAAACAAGTGTTCCCAAAAATTTCCATGATTGCTGTTTGGCAGGAGTAGAACCCAGCCAGTAACCGATCTTAAGGTCGGTGATAAATCCACCCGCCATCGATAATGCCGTACATACCACACTTCCCATAATCAGGGCTGACACCATTCCCACTGTGCCGTTCAAACCAATAGCCACCATAATCACCGACGCGAGGATAAGGGTCATCAATGTCATACCCGAAACCGGATTTGTCCCCACAATCGCGATAGCGTTCGCGGCCACGGTCGTGAACAGGAAAGCGATGATAGCTACCACCAAAATGGCGACAACAGCAAAAAACAGGTTGTGCATAACTCCCAGATAGAAGAAGATGAACGTAACGAGCAAGGCGACAATAACACCGATGGAAATAATCTTCATCGGAAGGTCGCGTTGGGTACGTTTATCGATTTGGGTCGCTTCTTTATTTCCCCCTTTGAGTTCTTTCGATGCTAATCCTATCGCACTTTTTATGATAGGCCATGATTTCACAATGCCGATGATACCAGCCATCGCGATGCCGCCGATACCGATATGACGCGCCATCGTGGAAAAGATAAGTTCCGGGCTGGCGGATGCTATCCCGCCTATCAAGTCTCCATCGGGTAAGTACGGAGCGGGGTTTAATGTCTGCAACGTGGCATCGCCCAATAGAGGTAAAATGGGAACAATCACAAACCAAACCAACGCGGAACCCGCGCAAATGATAGCGGCGTATTTCAGTCCGACAATATATCCAAGTCCAAGTACGGCGGCGCCCACATTGACACTGAATAAAACTTTGGCTTTACTTGCCAATGTTTCTCCAAATGGGATTACCCGCGACGTAAACATCTCTGACCATGCTCCGAACGTGGCTATCACAAAGTCATAAAGACCGCCTATCAAACCTGCTATTATGAGCGGTTTAGCCTGATCTCCTCCTTTTTCGCCGGATACCAATACCTGAGTAGTCGCCGTAGCTTCGGGGAAAGGATATTTCCCGTGCATATCGGATACGAAATACTTGCGGAAAGGGATGAGGAAAAGAATACCTAATATACCTCCTAACAACGAGCTAAGGAATACCTGAAAAAAATCAACAGATATATCCGGATATTTGGCTTGTAAGATGTATAAGGCAGGAAGAGTAAAAATAGCCCCGGCGACTATTACTCCGCTATTCGCGCCAATAGACTGGATGATGACATTTTCGCCCAGCGCGTTTTTGCGTTTGGTAGCGCTGGAAAGCCCTACGGCGATAATAGCAATGGGTATGGCGGCTTCGAATACCTGTCCTACCTTCAATCCCAGATAAGCGGCGGCGGCGCTAAAAAGCACAGCCATCAGCAAGCCCCACAACACAGACCAAGGCGTTACTTCCTTGTATTGCTTATTCGGGAGCATGATGGGTTTATACTCTTCTCCATCATTGAGTTCACGGAAAGCATTTTCGGGCAATCCACTGATTTTTTCTTCGTTTTCTGTTTTCACGGGTTAACTGTTTTTTATTGATTATAATATATCTTAAAATACATTCGTTTAGTGGATACAAAACTACATTATTTTTTAGAGTTATGAAAATATATGGAATTATCAACACTCAACTTCCGTAAATCGCGCCATATATTCCGCGATATGCAAAGACGCCGGCGTATAGATAATAGCACATCTCAACAAATTATCGAATATTCTTCGCGTTTTTTGATGATTTTGCATTTAATACAAATAAATTCGTTTATTTTTATACCATAAATATGAAAGAATGTTAACCAAGCATACGATTATCTGCATATTATCGCTTTTGTTGAGCAGTTTACAGCTGCGATTGATGGCGGACGACGACATCTATTTCTACCACTTAGGGGCGAAGGATGGTTTGTCGCAAGTGAATATAATGTCGATATACCAGGATGAATCAGGCGCTATGTGGTTCGGTTCCACAGAAGGACTTAACCGGTATAACGGAAAGGATATGGAAATATTCAGACCGAACAGACACGCGGGCGGCGGCCTTTCACAGAATATTATATACGACATTCGCGGAAATAAAGCAGGAGCCATATACTTACGCAATGCCCAAGACTTGGTGCGTTATGATATTTATACCCAGAAGTTTGAGACCATACATCAAGGTGATGTGAGAGCGATCGCATACGAGCATGGAGTGCTGTGGGCGGTTGTAGGCGCTGATATTATGCAATATAACGAACAATCGCGACGACTCAGGAAATACGCGGCGTTAAGTGAAAATATTGTCAACGTGACGTCGATATGTCCGATAGAAGACGGAACTATCTGGATAGGGACAACACGGGGATTAGTCCGCGTATCGGGAAAAAACGCGCGAGACCGGGAGTTCGTCATCGACAATATTAATGTCAATAGCATTTATCGGGACAAGAACGACAATTTGTGGATAGGAACCTACCACAACGGCGTGTATATGATTAATCCCGCTGGAAATATAGTGAATTACCGGCATCGGCAAGGGGTAAATTCTTTATCCAACGATCAGGTAAGAAACTTTGTGGAAGACGATTCAGGAAATATATGGATCGCTACTTTCTACGGATTAAACAGGTTCAGCCCGGCTACAGGACAATGGAAACAGTACATAAATAATGATAATATCGCCCATAGCCTGAGCCATTCTTCAGTCTTCTATCTCTACAAGGACAAACAGGGTACAATATGGGTGGGAACATACTTCGGCGGGGTCAACTATTTCAATCCCGAAGTTGGTATTTTCCGATTCTATGAACCTAATTCAATGATAAATAGCCAACTGAGCTTTCCGTATATGGGAGTGATGACCGAAGACAAACACGGAAACCTGTGGGTATGCACCGAAGGCGGGACTTTGAACTGCCTGAACTTGGAAACCCGCCGGTTTTCCCGTTATATCCTTGACAAACCCAATTCCGAATTTGTAGCCGGTTATAACCAAAAGTCGATATGGTACAGGGAAGACAAAGACCTCTTGTACGTGGGCATACACAACGGCGGGTTAGCCATTTTCGATATAAAAACGAAGTCATCCCGAATTTTGACCAAAAATGAAAATCCACAGTCTTTGCCAAACAATACGGTCAACAAAATGCAATATCATAATAATATGCTTTATTTGATGACGCAAGCCGGATTAGCAAAAATGGATATAAACACGGAACGGTTTTATCCCATCGATGAAAATCCAGCCATTAGGGAGTCGTTATCAAAAATAGGCGTTTATACATTTTATATCGACAGTAAGGACAGGTTATGGCTTAATACATCACGAGGAATTATTTCTTTTAATCTGCAAACAAAACAGATAAAGGAATACGACTATGACGAATCGAAAGAAAAATCAATCGGGCGTTTCGATATTGTGAACATATTCGAAAACAGCAAAGGTGAATTATTTTTCGCCTCGATAGGAGCCGGTATATTTAAGTACAATCCCACTTCGGAAGACTTTGACAATTATACGGAGGAAAACAACGGCTTGCTAAGCAATTACTGCTATTATATATCGGAATCACCTTCGGGAAAACTGATATTGCTCCATAATAAAGGATTCGCTTTTTTCAATCCGGAGAATCCGGACGAAAATCTGTTCAGGTCTTCACCCGGTTTTCCCATTGTGGGGTTTAATGTAGGTAATACAAGCTATGTAACCCGCGATAAAGAGATTTTTGTCGGAGGGATAAACGGTTTGGTCTCTTTTGTGGAGGGCGATCTTGGCAAGATCAATAAAGATTATGCTTTCTTTTTCGATAAATTGTTTATAAACAATGAACAAGTGTATCCGGGCGATAAGTTCGGGATATTGGACGAAACGTTGTCCCGTTGCCCTAAAATAAATTTGAAATATAGCCAGAATAACTTTACCATTGAGTTCGCGACGTCCAATTACCTGCAAACGATGACCCGTAGTTATGAATACAAATTGGAAGGATTCGATAAGGATTGGATGAAGACGGAGACAAATATGATTTCGTACACCAACTTAAATATAGGTACATACATCTTGCACGTGCGTGAAATATCGAGGCAGGGAAGCGAAAACGGCAAAATATATTCTCTGGTTATCCGTATCGCCCCGCCGTTTTACTTGACCACCATCGCCTTCATTATCTATGGTATGCTGCTGTTGCTGGCTGTGGCAGCTATTTTCAGGTTTTATTTTTGGCGGACAAAGTTAAAGGCCACCTTGGAATTTGAGCGGAAAGACAAAGAGCGCATCGAGGAACTGAACCGCACGAAGTTGAGGTTCTTTACCAGTGTTTCCCATGAATTTAGAACGCCTCTCACGCTGATTGTCGGGCAGGTTGAAACCCTTCTTATGCAGAACGGTTTAAGCTTGAAGGTACATAATAAGCTGACAAAAATACATAAGAATACCGGGCACTTACTGAACCTTGTATCGGAACTTCTTGATTTCAGGAAGCAGGAGCAAGGTTTCTACAAGTTGAATATTCAGCATGTGGAGCTGGTAGCCTACCTCAATGAAATATTTGAATCTTTTCGGGATTATGCCGCGAAACGGCAAATAAAATATAGGATGGAGTGTTCCGAAGAGGAAATCCATGTGTATATAGATACCGCGCATTTGCGGAAAGCTATTTACAACCTCCTCTCCAACGCCTTTAAATATACTTCTCCCGAAGGGGAAATAACACTGAAAATAAAATTGCGAGAGCCTGAAGTCCTTATACAGATAATAGATACCGGCATCGGTATTCCTCCCGATTCGTTGAATAAGATATTCGAGCGGTTTTACCAAGTAGAATACAGGTCTTCGGGCCTTACGCTGGGTACGGGTATCGGTCTTGCCCTGACGAAAGAAATCGTGTTGAGCCACAAAGGAAAAATATATGTGGAAAGCATGTTGAACGAAGGAAGTATTTTCACGATAGCGCTCAAATTGGGGACGTCCCATTTCTCCGAAGAGGAACTAAATTATAAAGAAACGAAACCTGAGGGTTATATTGTCGACATACAGCAATTTAACGAATTTGACGGGGTAAAATCGGTGGTTTCGGAAGAAGATATTAGCCTAAATGAAGAAAAGCCGGTAGTGCTGATTGTCGATGACAATGAATCTTTGCTGGAAATGCTTAGCGAGTCCTTTGCCGCGTTGTATAATGTACACACGGCATTGGATGGAAAAGAAGGGCTGGAACTGATATACAAGATACATCCCGATTTGGTGATAAGCGATATAATGATGCCCGAAGTGTCGGGTAAAGAATTGTGCTATAAGGTGAAAAACAATGTCATGACGTCTCACATCCCGGTTATCCTTCTCACAGCGCAGACTTCCGACGAACAAATGATTGACGGGTATATGTTCGGAGCGGACGCGTATATTACCAAACCGTTTAATATAAAAATGCTGATTACCCATTGCAACAACCTGATAAAGAACAGGCGGCTGCTTTATAAGAAATTCGCGAACCAAGAACAGGATGTGATGCTCTTCAACACAGCTGTGGAACAAGATCAGGTATTGATAGACAAGTCGATAAAGATAATAAAAGATAATTTCAACAATCCTGAGTTTGATATGAACATGCTGGGCACGGAACTTGGAATGGGACGCAGCAAGCTGTATATGAAAATAAAGGAAATCACAGGCTTTACGCCTAATGAACTGACATTGAACCTTAAACTGCAAGAGGCTGTCATCCTTTTGGATAATAAGTCCAATCTGAATATCTCCGAAATAGCGTTTGAACTCGGCTTTTCATCCACAAAGTATTTTACCAAGTGTTTCAAAACATTCTACGGCATGACTCCACAGGATTGGAGAAAAAGGCGTAAAGCGAATAACTAACCAATGTCTTGACATGCGCTATTGTCTATACCCAAAATCAGAGGTATATTACACAATCCGATGTTGACATTTTGAATAAACGCGAATTAACTTTTTATAACATAAATCATCATAGGCAAACGGCTAAAAACCGTCATCTCTTTTTTACAAAATTATCTATATATGAGTTGGAAGTTTTGAGTTTTGAGTAATAAGTTTTGAGTTTACAAGTTTACAAGTTTACAAGAAATTTAAGAATGGCGCGAAGCGGTGTTACCCGAAACCTGTTACTTTTGTCACTTTTTTAAGTTTTGAGTGTACAAGTTTACGAGAGTTCTGGCATGATAGTAAACTTGAAATCTTGAACTCTAGTAAACTAAAAAAACTGTTACTTTTGTCACCTTTTGTAATTAGTCGTTGGTTTTTCGCTGTTGATTGCTCACCGAAAAGAGATCTTTGAAATAAATGAAAATTGGAGCGAAGCGGTATTACCCGAAAACTGTTACTTTTGTTACCTTTTTTTAAGTTTTGAGTGTACAAGTTTACTAACTTGCAAGTTTACAAGAAAAGAATGGAGCGAAGCGATGATAATTAGAAACTGTTACTTTTGTCACTTTTTAAGTTTTGAGTGTACAAGTTTACAAGCGTTCTGGCATGCTAGTAAACTTGAAATCTTGAACTCTAGTAAACTAAAAAAACTGTTACTTTTGTCACCTTTTTCTAACAAAAGCCTCTCAATCACTTGGGGAGGAGGACGGCTTTCGGATGGTAGTACTGACTAAAGAGGCTCTCATTGGAGAGCACACCTAACTAGGCAGTACGCTCAGCGTACTGTACAAAAACGTACAACCGCTAACCTCTGCTCTCATTAGAGA
>JAISKQ010000085.1 GCA_031260865.1 Prevotella sp. | reverse complement strand
CTTATTCTCCTGTATATGGCGGTATTATATCTTGACCTTGACCAACGACCGGCTCTGCCGAGATAATACTGTCCACAATGAATTTAGTGTATCCGCGCCAAGGCAAAACGCCGTAGTATTCTTTGTAGTGAAGCCTTACGTTTTGTCCGCTTAGAGGCATTAATTTTTCAAATAACTCCTTGTTTTCCACCGAAAATTGAAACTCGTTGGATTGCAATCCCTGCACACCGGGGCGAAAGCCTGACTGGATAAGCTGTCCCTCATAAGTTTTGAAAATAATACCTTTATGTTTCACATTGTTCAATATTCCGGCTTTCACACCCGAATCGCTAAATGGCACATAAAACCATACATATCCGAAGATAAGAAGACCGGCTACAATCAGCGCTAATAATAAGAGAATTATCTTTTTTACCATACCGTGAATGTATAAGAGGTTCAAACGACAATTAAGATTGTTTTGTTCAGAAAACAAAGATATTCATATTTTTAGACTATTTTTGTCTTTAGGTTATAAAAATAAGTATAAGCAAGTATTTAATGCTGTATTATTTAGGTATAACTTTCAGTTGCTTATATACTTGGTAGAATAATAAATAGGTCTGCGACCTTAAAGAAGAATTTGAAATGATTATAAAAGACGCTCAATTTGTTATCAGCAATACCGATTACAGGAAATGTCCGCAGGATGGTAAGCCCGAATACGCCTTTATAGGCAGGTCGAATGTAGGAAAATCGTCATTGATAAATATGCTTACCAACCGTAAAGGTTTGGCGATGACTTCGTCCAAGCCCGGTAAGACACAACTTATCAACCATTTTATTATCAACAACGAGTGGTATCTGGTCGATTTGCCCGGTTACGGGTATGCACAACGGGGAAAAGAAGGACGCGAACGAATCAGGGAAATAATTGAGAACTATATCTTAAACCGCGCCGAGCTTACATGCCTGTTCTTACTACTCGATTGCCGCCATGAGCCTCAACAAATAGACCTTGAGTTTATGGGTTGGTTGGGCGAAGATGAAGTCCCTTTTGCCATTATATTTACTAAGACGGATAAGATAAGTAAAGGGCGGCTAAAAGAAAATACGGAGACCTATATCGACAAGCTGCATGAGACATGGGAAGAAATTCCTCCGGTATTTTACACTTCATCCGAACATCGATTGGGCGGTGATGAGATACTGAATTATATAGAACAGATAAACAAAACTTTAGGAGAAGAATAAAACGAATACTAAATATAAAACAAACCAGACTATTATGTTATTTGTACCATTTATTGACGTCGCGGACATCGACAACCCGTCTCTTATTATCGAAAGACTGCAAGGTGTGCAAGAAAACAATATTGACTGTGTAAACTGGCCGGTATTATACCCTTCCCATCCGAAAGTTTCTTTCAAGATCGCGCATAACGGCGGTTATCTCTTTCTGCGATTCTTTGTGGAAGAGAATGAAATATTAGCTAAAACAGAGAAAGATAACGGTTCGGTATGGACAGATTCCTGTGTCGAATTTTTAATCTCTTTCGAGGGCGACATCAACTATTATAACGCCGAATTTTCATGTATCGGAAAGGCTTTGTTGGGATACCGCAAGGATAAAAGCGACGCGACGCATGCCGACGCCGCGACCATAAACTCCATCAAACGTTATTCCACATTAGGAACAGAGCCGTTTGATAAAAAGCAAGGAGACTTTAAATGGAACATGCTGGTGGTGATACCTGTTTCGGCATATTGGCAATCCGGATTGGATTCATTCAATGGAGTTAAAGCCCACGCGAATTTCTACAAATGCGGAGACGGTCTGACGACGCCTCATTTTCTGTCATGGAATCCGATAAAGACTGAAAATCCGAACTTTCATGTTCCTCAATTTTTTGGCAAACTAACCTTTGAATAATAAATATGGCTTTAACCTCTAAATATCAATAATAGAAGTAAATTACCTCTGTTATTTTATATGAAAATACTTTCACAGGTAATTTTTTTTCTATCTTTGCACCACGGAAATAATAGAGATTCAAACTCTTATTTCTTTCTAAAAATGAATATATTCAACTCTTATGAAAAATAATCTATTCGATAGGTTTAAACCTAAAGAAAACAAGTTCTTCCCTCTTATGAGCAGGATGGCTGAAGTCATGGTTACAACGTCTGATCTGATCATTGAATGCGTCCAAGCTACAAGCCACAATGAAGCTGTGGAATACTACAAAAAAATAAAAGATCAGGAACGCAAAGCCGATGCTATCCAAAACCAAATCTTTGAGGAGCTAAACAGTACATTTATTACCCCTTTCGACAGAGAAGATATAAATCATTTATCTTCTACAATGGATGATGTAATCGACTTGATCAACAGTTGCGCGAAACGCATCATGCTTTACAGCCCGAAGTCAATGCCGGAGGCCGCGGCACGGTTGGCTACGTATGTAAGAGAATCCGCCGGATCCCTGGTACTGGCAATCGCCGAACTTGATGTTTTGAAAAAGGACACAAAGAAAATAAGAGAATATTGCGAACAACTCGGCGTAACGGAGAAAAGAGCGGACGATGTTTATGAACACTTCCTTATTGACCTGTTCGAGCATGAAACAGACGCGATAGAAGTCATTAAATTGAAAGATATTCTGCACGAATTGGAGCGGGCGACCGACGCTGCCGAAGCAGTAGGCAAGATTATCAAAACAATGATTGTTAAGTACTCATAACCAAACCAATTATGACTTTATTAATAGCAATCATTGTTTTAGCCATCATCTTTGATTTCATCAATGGGTTTCATGACGCGGCTAATTCAATAGCAACCGTTGTTTCCACAAAAGTACTTACTCCCACGCAAGCCGTTATTTGGGCGGCATTCTTCAACTTTGTAGCCTATTTTATAGCAAAATACATTATTGGACAATTCGGTATCGCCGATACGGTTTCCAAAACCGTGGACATGGATTTTATCATCCATAATTTAGGTAATCCATCCTTAATTATAATAGCCGGCCTTATTGCCGCCATATCGTGGAACCTTATTACATGGTGGTTAGGGATTCCGTCATCATCCTCCCATACGTTAATCGGGGGATTTGCCGGAGCGGGTATCGCCTCATCCGGATTTCAGGCTGTACATTCGAGCATTATCGGCATTATAGCGCTGTTCATCGTTGTTGCCCCTCTGATAGGTATGGTTGCAGGGAACATCATTATGATTATCACACTGCATTTCGCTAAAAAGATAAAACCCGGAAAAGCCGACCGATGGTTCAAGAATCTGCAGCTTGTCTCCTCCGCCGGTCTTAGTATAGGTCATGGCTTGAATGACTCGCAGAAAGTAATGGGTATTATTGCCGCGGCTCTTATCGCGTATAGCCAAACCAGTTCGGATGTGCATCCTTGGTTGCAGATGAGCAGTATGGACGATATGCATGACTGGATTCCATTGGCTTGTTTTACGGCAATAGCGATAGGAACTGTTTCGGGAGGTTGGAAAATAATGAAAACGATGGGCAATCGCATCACCAAAATCACTCCGATAGAAGGGTTCTGCGCGCAAACAGCCGGCGCGTTAACATTATTCCTTACCGAAAAATGGCATATCCC
>JAISKQ010000049.1 GCA_031260865.1 Prevotella sp. | reverse complement strand
TTCATCCGGATGGATAATAATTACTCCTTCACTCTTTTCTACCTCTTTTAATTCAAAGTATTCCAGAATCCCTTCCGGTAATAATAATTCATAGCCTGTTTCCATGATGCAAAGGTAATAGTTTTTTTTGGGTCACCTGTAAAAAGGTGTGTTCAAGCATAAATATTAGACAATCTAAATAAGAAAAATTTAATATCAGTAACCCCTCTTAGAGAAGCTCTAAACGCCTTAATCTTGGCATTGAAGGATTCAGCGGAAGCATTGGTTGAACGATTGATGAAGAAGTTTAATATTTCATTATAATGTTCATAAACGGTAGCGGCAATTGTGTTAAATGACTTGAATTCCGCTTCCGCGACCTGATTGTACCATCTGGCAAGGCTTAAACGTGCAGCGTCTTTGATCGTGTTTTTAGAGAAAATCATCCTCAAGGAATGTGTCAGGGAGTAACCTCTCTGAATGTCAGGATAAAGTTCAAAAAGCAGTTTGGCTCTCTGCTTTTGTTTTTCAGTCCACTTATCCGCGGATTTGAAGAGTAAATATCGGCTTCGGGCAAGGAGTTGCTTCCGAGAATCGCCGTTTTCAAGCAGTTCGGGGATGTATTTTATATTAGACAGTTTAGCTTGTTCTTTGGCTTCGGTTTCTTGATTGATAGCATCCCAACGATGGGCTATACGCATCTCCTGTAAGGCATCGTGGGCTAACTTCTGTACATGGAAGCGGTCGATGACACGAATGGCTTTAGGGAAACATCGGCGGACAATTTTTCGCATCGAATCCGCCATATCCAACGTTACTTCTTCTACCTGTTTGAGTAGTTCCGGGGGCATGCGTTCTAATACTTCAATAACTTTTTCGGACTCTGTTCCTTCCACGATAGCTACGATTGCCCCTTTTTTACCCTTGGCGGCTTTGTTGGTTATTATCGTGTAGAGTTCGCCATCACTGAGACATGTTTCGTCTATGCTTAATCGAGTTCCCATGTTGTGTGGAAACAGGAGCCATCTATCTGCGTGTCCCTTTTGATCCCAAGTGCAATAGCCGCTCAAATGTTCCTTGTAATGACGCTCCAATTGAGACCCATTGATATGATAGTATTTCTCAAGGGTTTGAGCCGGTATCGGCAATGTATCCAAACACTTCTTTTAAAAAAGACGCGAATTCTTTAGAATAACGCGTTCCCGATGCTACTAAATCCCAATCGCGGGAATAACTTTTTCCTCCTTTATCAACCCAACGCCTGCGACGTACTTGAAGCAGTACTTTTTTATCTCTGAGCGGAAAATCTTTTATCGTGGAAGAATCGTAAAAACCATTCGCTGACAACTGCAAATCAGCATACTCTTCGGGCACTACGGGCAATTCATCCATGTATAGACGCAATGCTTCTCCTTCTTCCTTTATGTCTACCAATTCAAAATAATCTGTCATCTCTATCGGTAAAACATACTTTACTAATTCTAATAACTTATCCATTTGACTTCAGCCTTTTTTTTGACCTCTACAAATGTAATAATTTTTGCCTTGATGACACACCTTTTTTCGGGTGACCCGTTTTTTTCGATCCCCCCAGTTTTTAGGGAAGACCCAAAGTTTTTAGGGAAGACCCGTTTATCCGCTGACCCTTTAAATGGAAGTGAAGTAAGTTTTAAGAAATGAGTAAAGGCCAAACTCTTTTAGAGCCTAGCCTTTATTATCTATAATAGATTTATTAGTGTCTAATTACAAAGAATGTACGTGAGCAGCTAATTTTGATTTTAAGTTACCTGCTTTATTCTTGTGAATAACATTCTTCTTAGCCAGTTTGTCAAGCATAGAACATACTGACGGATATTGCTTTTGAGCCTCTTCTTTGTCGGTTAACAAACGGAATTTGCGAACCGCGTTACGAGTTGTTCTAGCTACATATCTGTTTCTCAAACGTCTTACGTCTGCTTGTCTTATTCTTTTTTCTGCTGATTTATGATTTGCCATATTGACTAATCCTTATTTTATTGTTTATTATACTTTTTGTAGCCCATAGGGGAGTCGAACCCCTCTTTCAAGAATGAAAATCTTGCGTCCTAACCGATAGACGAATGGGCCATCTCACGGAGTTTATTCTGTCTTTACAGAGCCATTCTCCTGCGATTGCGGATGCAAAGGTAATTCATTTTTGATTATTTGCAAATATTTGCTGTGGTTTTTTTCTATATTATTTCTTTATGTTTACTATTATACTGATTATCAATAACTATTATTTCAGTAATAGTAAAGATATTGTTTCTTTGTTTCTTTGTTTTTCGATATTAATAGTGGATTCTAAAAGCAGCGGATATTTTTATCTCTTTTTGAGATGCCTTCACGAACCACCGATTATGAAATATTTGAGAAAGATAATCGTTTACTTATAAAAACAGACAATAAGAAACTGTTTAAATTTTACGAATTCTATTATGAGTTATGGGATGCCGGAGTCTATTATGAGCTTTATATATTTGCCAAAATTGAATAAGAAAATACGATCCGATTTTCGAAGAGACGGCTATTTACAAAAAAATATCCCAATGAACTACCCCTTTCTTTATTGAGGAGCAGCTCATTGGAATATTTATGTACTAAACAACAGACTTGCAGCCTGCCTTAAAACTTATGAATCCCCAGATTTTTATCTACAAGGAATCCATCTATGGCTTTCAGATCAAATTTCACGTTCCGCCTTGCTTTCAACTTGATAATGAATAAATCCTGAGTTCCTTCAATCGGCTCTTTATTTCCTATATTGACAAATGTAGGATACAGCGCTTTCACGCCGTTGGTGTGGAGCCTGTCGTTGGTCAGATTTTCCATCTCTTTCATATTCAATGGCTGCACGCTTGCAAATTCATAGTCTTGAGGATCGTAAGGCAGCGCGAAGCTTAGCGCGTTGACAGAACGAAGATTAGTACCCTTAACCGACACTTCCGCGATATCGCCTTTACTATAAGACTTCTTATCGGAGCGGATTTCGATGCTTCCGTCCACTTTTTCAACCTTCTTGCCATCAACTCCGCCGGCTATTTGTGTAGCCACCACAGAGATGTCGTACGCGTCAATCAAATCGTTTTTGTTCAGGTCGCCATTGCTTATATAGCCTTCAAAATCGGCGTCGCCTCTTCTCAAGCCTGTATAATTGATATATGAAGTCAGGTCGTTACTGTCTATCAACCTGTCGTTATTGATGTCTCCCGGAAAATAACTATCCGTTCCCGGCACTTTGAACACGTATATTTCCTTACCTGAACCATATCCGCTCACAGCATCCGTCACGGTTATTTTGATATAACGGACAGTCGGCGCGTCGGCGAATTCAAACACCTTCATATCGGCGTTTTTAGCCCATTCAAATGATCCGGCTTCCGTCCAGCTTTCTTTATCCATGCTGTAATAGACAGTCCCCTTCAGGAACGTTCCATTACCGGCGTTATCACGAGGGATGTAGTGGAATTTCTCAATTTGGTTGATTGACTTCAAATCCATAACCAGGTCGAATGGAACGGCTTTCACGTTATATTTTGTACTCCACAATTCCCCTTCCACAAAATCGAATAACCGGTTCAGGGAACGACCTTGATTTTCAACGTTCGTTTCGCCGACAATTCCCTGTATGGCAAATTCAAGAGGGTTTTTCTTCGTGGTAGCGCCAAATTCAGACCAGTCGGAATATCCGTCTTTGTTTACCGAACGTATTTTGAATGAATAGGCCGTTTCCGCTTTCAACCCGTCAAATAGCAATTCCGTATTCCTGATGGTCGAATAATTCATCCCATTAAATTCTATTTCGTAGAAGTCGGCGTTGTCCACCTTGTTCCATGTCGGAGTTAATGTGTAAGCCGCCGTATTTTCGTCGGTTATCCGCGCTTCAGGAGCGGTCAAAGCTCCAGAAGTCACCCTGTAATTATCAGCAGGAGCGAACACAAAACCTTCTATATCCAATGTCGTTTGGTTTGCCGTGATGTTCGACGAAGCCAGTTTTACCAATACTTGAGGATTCTTTACAATGACTTCTTTTTCAAATTCACTTCCTTTCGTCGCGAACTTGTTCAAGTTTGGTTTGGCATCGTAGAAATAAACATTGTTTCCCTTCAGGAACTCATCCATAGAATTAACTTCCGCGAGTTTGAGTTTATTTTTACCGATGGCAGCCTGTACTTTCTTCGGCTTTTCGGTGACGTTGATTCTAAATTCCGTCGCTTTTTCTTTTACAAAACCCGTAAAATCACCTTGAGCCGGATGTACGGTCACTGTAGCAGTCCCCTTTGCCCCTACATTCGATTCTATCAGGGTAGTCACCCCTTTTCCTGCTCTGTATTCTTCCGATACGCCATCGTCGTCATATTCGGTAAAAGAGCTGTCGCCTTGCGGATAAACCTCGTATACGCGCAGGTTCTTATTTATTTCCGACACATTATTGTTCGGGTTTGTCATCGGGATAACAGCTCCGTTCTTAACAAACACCGGCAACTTCCAAATCGGTGACGCGTAATTGTTTATAATGCGGCCTCCCTGATATTTATCTCCGGAGAAGTAATCGATCCATTCCCCTTCCGGCAAATAAATCCCGTCGCGGATGTCATTGCCTTGTTCATCCGATCCGGTAGCCTGATAGATAGGAGCCACAAGAAAACTCGAACCATAAAGATATTGGTATTGAGTCGCTTTGCCCAGCGTATAAGCATTCGGATATTCGAGGAACATGGCTCTGATCATAGGCTTGCCATCCACAGCTTCTTTGGCTATGCTGTAAGCGTAAGGCATGATTTCAGACTTCAGTTTCAGATACCAGCGGTTGATTGACGCGGCCGGTTCGCCCACCGCGTGTGGATACTTCTCGTTCGAACCCCAACCGTCCATGTTCAATTGCATAGGGGTGAACGCTTTCCATTGGAAATCCCTTGTATTGACAACCTGGTTCTTTCCACCGAAGATTCCATCCATATCGGAAGTGATATTCGGGTTACCGGACAATCCCGATCCGATATATGTAGGGATATGGAATCGGATATATTCCCAAACGCCTCCGGTCTGGTCGCCCGACCAAATTCCCGCGTAGCGTTGAGTTCCGGCCCATCCGTCAAGGGAAATGATGAAAGGACGGCTGTCGTTCCCATAATAAGTCATGATTTGAGAAACATCCGTGATGCCGTTTAGTCCGAAAGAATATCCCGCGCCGACCCAAGCGACGTCTGTTTTCAATACACGCACCCCGGCGTCCCTTACTTCTTTTATTATATCCCGTTGAAGTAACGCGCTGATTTCAGGTTTCGGGTGAAGGTCGGATTGTGTCCACAGCCCTATTTCGACACCGTTTTTACGCGCGTAATCGCCAAGGCTTTTCAGGTTCTGTATATTACCGTCCAACGTTTCCGTTTGTCCGTATCCGGCTCCGTAGCCATCGTTAGGGAGAAGCCAGCCCAGCGGCATATCATGGTTTTTGTAACGATCTATCACAGCCCGTGCCGAGAATTGATAGTTATCCTTCTCGCCGTTCAGCGATTCTTTTGTCCCGCCGTTATCTTTTTGGCTTTCCTTATATCGTTTCCCGTCTTCAAACAGGATTCCGCTTTCATCTTCTTTCCAGTAGTCTCTGTTGTAAGCGTTCAGATGCCCCTGATAGAAGCCGAACTTAGGCAATAACACAGGATTGCCCGTAAGTTGATAAAAGTCGTTCAGGAGAGGCACAGCACCGTCGTTTATCATAAAGAACGCGTCCAGATAGTCAGTTTCATGATAGAGCGTCACAATGCCTTCCTCTTTTGACCCGAAGTCATATTTCCCTTTTTTGAATGTATGCCATAGTACAGCATACCCGCTTGTTGACCAGTAGAACGGATTGGGAGAAGCTACGCCTCCATCTGTCCAGCTATTCTGGTTTTCGATGCTAATTATTTTTCCTTTATGCGAAAAACGTCCGTTCTGAACTCCGCCTCCATAAAAATATTCCTGTGGATTTTCTTTTAGCGCGACGGTGACCTTCCCTTTTTCAAAGAGGACAGGCGCCGCTTCTTCGAGGACGGTGGTATTCGTCTTCAAATTGATGACTTTCAACAACGAAGAGTTCTTATCCAATTGGATTTTTATTTCTCCGGTAGATATGGAAACCAAATTGCTTTCGTCGCTTACATTCAGATTCGCAACGTTTTTTCTTGGATTATCCACCAGAATTTTAGCATCGGGTTTTGCTTCCGGATCTCGGAGGATTCCTCCCGAATTATCCTGAAAGAGCCTGAAGATATTTTCCCCGTAAAAATCGATTGTCATCCTTTGGTTATCGGAAAACAGCGCTTCAACCGTGGTCGGGTTGATTTTTTTAGCGCCAACGATTTTCGGCTGTTGTTGCGTTACTGATATTCTATCCTGCGCGGATTGGGCATGCACAGGCGAATATAAAAACATTGCAGGCAAGACAAAAACAAGTAAAATGGCTGTTCTCTGCCTGAAACTACTAATTAGATTCTTCATAATTCTATTACACGACTGTATTTAATGGGTTATTTAACATTATACATAGATTGATTTTTATGGTATGGCATCTATCTTAAGTAAATCATAAAACGCTTTTTTTAATTATAAAAGTAGTGAGATTAAATTTAAGAAAAGCCTGCAGATATGTCTCATAATTTGTAGCACAGCCGGGAATCGAACCCGAATCTAAAGTTTAGGAAACTTCTATTCTATCCATTGAACTACTGCGCCATATTTCATCGAAACCTCAACGTTCAACAAAATCTCTGCAAAAATAAAAGAAAATCCGACATAAGGCAAATAGATTTCGCTATTTAATTAAATAGAAATAAGAAAGTCTGTTTTTTATTCATTCAAAGTTATACCGATTTGTAAGCTGTTATAAAAACAATTACCTTTGAGCCATTGTTAGATAGTATAATTGAATTAGCGGATAACATAAGAAAATGTTTCAGATAACAGATACGATAGTCGCGTCGGATATAATCGAGGATAATTTCCTGTGCGACCTGTC
>JAISKQ010000026.1 GCA_031260865.1 Prevotella sp. | reverse complement strand
GCCTTTAAGCCCGTAGCGGGTCGGCCTATGAAGTGGGCGTTAAAGCGTTTTTGCTTCCTTTTGCGGCTTTGGGCAAAAGGAAGGCAAGCAATCTGTGATTGCGCGCAGGAAAAATAGCCGACAAGAAAAGAACCAACGCTGTCTGAAAGACAGGACTTTTGAAAACTGTTACTTTTGTTACTTTTGTCACCTTTTTTGAACAATAAACCATTCGTGGCGCAAAGCGATGATTGAAGAGGTCTTTGATATGATGGATGCAGTTACGAGTTACAAGTTACAAGAAAATGAAGAGGAATGGCGCGAAGCGGTGTTACCTGAAAACTGTTACTTTTGTTACCTTTTTTTAGCATTATACTATTACTGTCTGATTATCAGATATTTATTTACTGGCGTTTTAGGCGTGGCACGACACAACTCTTCTGTTGAAAGAGTTGCTTCGCGCCATTGACATATAGACGCATTATTTTATAGGCTTAGTCCATCTTTTTCAACACAAATGCAGTGCGTGCCGGGATGTACAGTTTCAGCCAACCTTTGCCATCCGTATGATACAGCTCATCGTAAACGGTAAAGTGTTCCACCGTGTCATCGGTCAGCCCGTTGCCGCCAAAAGCAAGGGAATCGGTGTCGAGGACTACCTGATATTTTCCTTCCGGCGCAAGGAACCCGTAATCGGTAAATGACTGACGAGGATTGAAGTTGAACACGAAAATAAGGTCTTCCCTCATATAAGCCAACACCTGATCCGCGTCCTTGTCCCATAGCTTGACGATAGGGGTTTTCTCAAACCTCTTTACCGATGAGATAAGGGCGAGCATCGCCTTGTCAAAGTCGCCCAGATAATGATATTTCAGGTCTTTGTTGTCGGCAAGCCACCATTGCCTGCGGGCATATTTGTGCGACCATCCGTTGCCCTCGCGGGGGAAGTCAATCCATTCGGGATGCCCGAATTCATTTCCCATGAAGTTGAGGTAGCCGCCGTTTATGGTTGACGCCGTCACAAGGCGTATCATCTTGTGCAGGGCAATGCCTCTGTCGGTCGCGTACGAACTGCCGTAATGCTTCGACATGTACCAATACATATCCGCGTCGATAAGGCGGAATATAATCGTCTTGTCGCCGACCAAAGCCTGATCGTGGCTTTCGGCGTATGATATTGTCTTTTCGTCCGCCCGCCTGTTGGTCAGTTCCCAGAATATGCCGGAAGGGAGCCAATCCTCATCTTTCCGTTCCTTGATTATCTTAATCCAGTAGTCGGGCACATTCATCGCCATACGGTAGTCGAAGCCGTAACCTCCGTCTTTTAACGAAGTGGCTAATCCCGGCATACCACTCACTTCTTCGGCGATAGTGATCGCGTGAGGGTCAACCTCATGTATCAGCTTGTTTGCCAAAGAAAGGTAGCAAATGGCGTCTTCGTCTTCGTTGCCGTTGTAATAGTCCTGATAACCTGAGAAATTATCGCCTAACCCGTGGCTGTAATATAGCATGGAGGTAACGCCGTCGAAGCGGAAGCCGTCAAACTTATACTCTTCGAGCCAGAATTTGCAGTTGGAAAGGAGGAAATGGACGACCTCGTTTTTCCCATAGTCGAACAGCAGCGAATCCCAAGCCGGATGTTCGCGGCGTCCTCCGCCATGGAAATACAGGTTGTACGACCCGTCGAAGCGACCCAAGCCTTCCTTTTCGTTCTTTACGGCATGGGAGTGTACAATATCCATAATAACGGCTATCCCCATTTCGTGGGCGTCGTCTATCAGGTGTTTCAGTTCATCGGGCGTTCCAAAGCGGGAAGACGCGGCAAAGAAACTGGATACATGGTATCCGAACGAGCCGTAGTAAGGGTGTTCCTGTATTGCCATTATCTGTATGGCGTTGTAGCCGTCATCCTTGACACGCGGGAGTATATTTGTCCTGAACTCTTCGTATGTGCCTACTCTTTCGGCTTCGGCAGCCATTCCTATATGGCACTCGTATATCAGAAGAGGGTCGGTGTTTGGTTTGAACGTTTTTCGCCTGAATTGATATGGCGTTTCGGGATCCCATACCTGCGCGCTGAATATCTTGGTGTCGTTATCCTGCACCACTCGGGTTGTCCAAGCGGGGACGCGTTCACCTTCGCCGCCGTTCCAGCAAACGATCAACTTGAATAAGTCCTGATGTTTGATTTTCTTCAATGGCAATTCGATCTCCCATTCGCCATTGCCTTTGGGCTGCAACCTGAATTCGTCGGACTTCTGCCAGTTATTGAAGTCCCCAACCATGAATATGGCAGTGGCGTTTGGCGCCCATTCCCTGAAAATCCACGACTTTTTGGTCTTATGAAGTCCGAAGTACAGGTGACCGGAGGCAAACTCTGAAAGGGTTATCTTTCCATTGTCGGTAAGGTTTTCCTCTCTTTTCAGGACGTAATTGTATCGGCCTTCTATTGCTTCCGCATAGGGTTTCAGCCAAGGGTCGTTTTTAATCAGTTTAAGCATGTCTTCTATAAGTTTTAAGTTCAAAGTTATAAGTAATAAGTAGTGAGTAAAAAGTAGATAGTTTAAAGTTAAAAGTTTAAAGTGATGGGTTATAAGTAGAAAGTATTGGGTAATGAGAGCAAAGACCTGCCATCTTACTTATTACTTTGAACTTATAACTCACTACTCCTTATTCCTTACTTCCTATTCTTACTTTTACGACTACTTTCCTTATCTGATCTTCACCGATACAAGGAGCATGTCCGTCTTCGGGAAAGAAGATGATAAAGTTTTCGGGTACTACCGGAATCAAAGTTGTATATTTATCGTTAAAAAATTGAATATCTTTCTCCTTATTAAATTGTTCCGCAGCATGAATCAGATCGGCGCGCGCTTTCCATCCGAATGTTTCGGCTTTGCTTATCGGTAGCTGTATGTCGATATATTTATCGTGTACTTCCAGTTTAGCCTGTTCCTGACTTTTCAGGTTGCTGTCGCTGACGGTGACAAAAAGGTCTTTTCCTCTTAGTTCCGTTTTGCCGGTTTCGGTTTTGGAGAAATCAATTGATTTCAGATAGTCGAATGCTTCTTTGAAGAGAGGGTGCAGCATCTCATATTCACCCGAGTTTTCTAATTTGTCCAGTATCATATTTATTTATATTTAGTCTTATCTCAATCTTGTTTATCTTGCTTGTATTGTTCCGGCGTTACTTCTATCTGGCAATAGTACTTGCCGTTTTGGTCATGGTACCGGAATTGTAGAACTACGGCGTAATCGCTGAATTGTTTCGATTCCGGCATCTCTTTCAATGCGTCTATAACCGCCGGTGCGGCGTTTTCCTTGAATGTCACGGTATCCACATCTAATCCTAAGTTCATTGAATAATAATACCTCAGGGTACGGTTGCCGATGACTTCGCATTTTGTCATTGTCACTGAATTATCTAACTTCAAGGGACATTGCAGGTTCACGGCTTTTGCCTGAATTTCCAAAATAGCCTTTACTCTTGTGTCTTGCGAACATTGCGGGAAGATAAATGCCGCGATGAGAACTGATAATGTTAAGATTGCTTTTTTCATATTATTCTGTTCTTTTATATTTATCTCACAAGTTTAAGAATTTTAATCGGATTTTTAGTTAATTCTTCGTTTTTTTATCACACAGGCAAGTAAATAGTTTCAGCCTCAGACAAATTTTATATACTTTTGTCTTCGGATCTAATAAACAGTCACACAATTAACCGATAGTCATTGTATGAAACAAATCTTATTTATTTTTAGTTTTCTCATTATGGTTTATTCTTGTAATACCACAGGCAATAAGGATGTAAAAGATAATCCTTTCTTTTCCGAATTTAACACGCCCGAAGGTGTGCCCCCTTTTGATAAGATAAAAGCGGAGCATTTTTTGCCGGCTTTTGAAGAAGGTATGAAACGGCATAACGCGGAGATAGATTCGATTGTAAACAACCCGGATGCCCCTACATTCGAAAATACGATTGTGTCATTGGACGAATCGGGACGGATGCTGAACAGGGTAAGCTCCGTGTTCTCCGTGATGACAGGCACAATGTCCGATTCTATCTTTCAGGGTATAGAAAAAGAGGTTACGCCGAAACTTACCGAGCATCATGACAATATCAATTTTAACGAAAAGCTGTTTGCCCGTATCAAGGCTGTCCATGATGATACCATACGCGTCCAAGATCTGACAACAGAACAAAAGATGTTGCTGGATAAGACCTACAAGGGCTTTGTGCGTTCGGGTATATTGCTCGATGGTTCTAAACAGACTCGCCTGCGTGAGATAAATAAAGAGTTAAGCAACGCCACGCTCAGCTTCAATCAGAATCTACTGAAAGAAACAGACAACTACCAACTGGTGATTGATAAGAAAGAAGACCTTGCGGGGTTGCCCGATGATGTTATCGCCTCCGCCGCGAAGGCCGCGAAAAATAAGGGACTTGATGGCAAATGGGTATTCGGGTTGAGCAAACCGAGCTGGGAGCCATTCCTTCAATACGCCGACAATCGCGACCTCCGCGAAAAGTTGTACAAAGCCATGTATATGCGCGGCGATAATGGCAATGAGTTCGACAACAAGGAAAATATTAAGAAGATAGTAGCCCTTCGGCTTGAGAAGGCGAATATACTTGGTTATAAAAGCCATGCCGACTATGTCCTTGAAGAAACAATGGCTAAAACGCCCGGTAATGTGATGGGGCTTTTGAACAATATCTGGCAATACGCTTTGCCGCAGGCTAAAAAAGAAGCTGCCGAATTGCAGGCTATCGCCAAAAAAGAAGGACATGACATCAAACTTGAATCTTGGGACTGGTGGTACTATGCTGAGAAATTGCGCAAAGAAAAATATGCTTTGGATGAAGATGCCCTGAAACCATACTTCAAAGCGGATAATGTGCGCGAAGGCGTATTCGCCGTGGCAAACAAACTGTATGGCATCACATTTAAGCAAAAGGCTGATCTCCCTGTCTATCAGCAGGACGTGAAAGCATACGAAGTGAGCGACGCCGACGGTTCGTTTATAGGTATCATCTATTTTGATGATTTCGCGCGTCAGGGTAAACGTCCGGGAGCATGGATGAGCAGCTTCCGCAAACAGGAAGTATTCAAAGGCGATTCCATCCATCCGTTGATTTACAATGTAGGGAACTACAATCCTCCTGCCAACGGCAAACCCGCGCTTCTGACATTAGACCAAGTGGAAACGATGTTCCACGAGTTTGGACACGGTTTGCATGGCTTATTATCGAAATGTACTTACAACGGGGTCTCCGGGACGGCTGTCGCGCGCGATTTTGTGGAATTGCCGTCGCAAGTCATGGAACATTGGGCTTTTGAACCGGAGGTGCTGAAGATGTACGCGAAGCATTATGAAACAGGGGAAACGATTCCCGATGAACTGATAACGAAAATACAGAATGCCGGTTATTTCAACCAAGGGTTTATAACCACGGAACTTGTTGCCGCTGCTATCCTGGACATGAAGTGGTACACGCTGACTTCTTCGCCAAACTTCAACGCGAAACAGGGAGAAGGTATAGAGAAGCTGGATGTGGATAAATTCGAGGCGGACGCGATGAAAGAAATCGGTCTTATACCCGAAATCATACCTCGATACAGAAGCACTTATTTCCAGCATGTCTTTAGCGGGGGATATTCTTCCGGATATTACAGCTACCTGTGGTCGGAAGTGCTTGATTCCGACGCGTATCACGCGTTTGTGGAGAAAGGTAATATCTTTGATCCCGCGACGGCTAAATCATTCCGTGAAAACGTCTTGTCTAAAGGCGGTTCTGATGAGCCGATGACGTTGTATAAGAAATTCAGAGGCGCTGAACCTAACCCTGTTTATTTGTTGAAGAACAGAGGCTTTGTAAAATAAAAGCTTCCTAATCCCCCAAGGGAATAGACCTGTTCCTTTGGGGAGGTTGGAGGGGTCGCTTGACTTGTAACTGTAATTTATTATCTTTGCAACTCGAAAATTTTAATAAACAATAAAATATAATCAATGGCAACTACAGCAGATATAAGAAATGGTATGTGTATCGATATAGATGGACAGTACTATGTTATTATCGAATTCCTACATGTGAAACCGGGCAAAGGAGCCGCTTTCGTACGTACAAAGATGAGGAGTGTGACTACCGGACGCGTTCTTGAGAGAACATTTAACGCGGGGGTAAAACTGGATGAAGTTCGTATCGAAAGACGTCCATACCAATATCTTTATCAGGATGATATGGGGTATAACTTCATGAATACCGAGACTTTCGAACAAATCTCCCTTGCCGGAGACGTCATCGAAGGCGTGGCTTTCCTCAAAGAAGGAGACATGGTGGAAGTTCAGGTGCATGCCGAAACGGAAGCTATATTGACAGCCGAAATGCCTCAGAATGTTATTCTTGAAATAACCTATACCGAACCGGGTATGAAAGGCGATACAGCTACCAATACATTGAAACCCGCGACTGTGGAAACCGGCGCGGAAGTGCGTGTCCCGCTCTTTATCAACGAAGGCGATAAAGTTAAGATTAATACGAAGGACGGTTCGTATGTGGAACGGGTGAAAGGCTAAGAAGTATATCAATGATATAATATGCCGATATGCTGATGAAAAGAATTGAACCTTAATTCATTGGCGTGTCGGCATATTTAATAATAGCCACATTGATCTTATTATGGAAAACAAAACCAAGCTAAATATCAAAGACTGGGCGGAAGAAGACCGTCCCCGGGAGAAGATGCTGCTTAAAGGTGTCTCCGCCCTTTCGGACGCCGAATTGTTAGGTATCCTTATCGGTTCGGGCAATAAGGCGGAAACGGCGGTGGAACTGGCTCAGCGAATCCTGCACAGTGTATCCAACAACCTGAACACGCTGGGTAAATTGGAGATTAAAGACCTGATTAAGAACTTTAACGGAATAGGAGAGGCGAAGGCGATAACCATTTCGGCCGCTTTGGAACTGGGCAGGAGGCGGAAGTCGTCGGAAGCGGTTGTCCAGCCTCAGATAACATCCAGCGAAAGTGTTTATAACATCTTTCATCCTGTGCTTGCCGACCTGAAGCACGAGGAGGTATGGGTATTGCTGCTCAACAAGGCGAATAAGGTGATAAAGAAATTGCAGGTAAGCAAAGGCGGAATAGCGGGTACGGTGGTTGATGTGCGCGTGATAATGAAAGAAGCGATAGACTCGCTGGCTTCGGCAATGATACTGTGTCATAATCACCCGTCGGGCAATCCGAAACCCAGCGGCGAGGATGACACAATCACGCGGAGACTGAAAGAGGCGGGGCGGATTATGGACATTCACCTGCTCGACCATATCATTGTGTGCGACCATTCCTATTACAGTTATATAGATAAGGGGACATTCTGAACGAAAACAGTATCTTCGTCATCTTTTTTTCATTACTTTTGCACCTGTATAATAGAATGGTTATAAACAATAAGCGGTCAGGAATTGTTTATAACGGATAAAAACACTAAATATGAGCGATTTATTAGCATTAGAAGGAAAAATAGTAAACATGCTGAAAACTGTTTACGACCCCGAAATACCCGTCAATATTTACGACCTCGGACTGATATATGAGGTGCTGGTGGACGATGACAAGAATGTGACCATTACCATGACTTTGACGGCTCCCAATTGTCCTGCCGCCGACTTCATCCTCGAAGATGTGAGGTATAAAATAGAATCGGTGCAAGGGGTGAATAATGTGATTGTAAACCTCACATTCGAGCCTCAATGGAACAAGGATATGTTGAGCGAAGAGGCTAAACTGGAACTGGGATTCTTATAAAATACGAGGAACGTGGAAAAAAAAGTGTATTTCTTGTCCGATGTCCATTTGGGTTCCGCCTATCACAAGAAGACTGTGAATAGGCATCAAATGATGACATTACCCTCTGTGAAAATCAACGATAGCTATTTCCCTCAGCACGAAGTAGAGCGTAAGCTTTGCCGCTGGCTGGATATGGCAGGTCGGGATGCCCGGGCTATTTATCTGCTTGGGGATATATTCGATTATTGGTTCGAATACCGCAATGTCGTTCCCCGTGGATTTGTACGCTTTCTTGGCAAAGTGGCGGAGCTTACCGACAAGGGAATAGAGGTGCATTTCTTTATCGGCAACCATGACATCTGGGTGACGGACTACCTGCAAAAAGAGTGCGGCATGGTTGTGCATACTCAGCCCTTGGTGAAAGAGATATACGGCAAGAAGTTCTTTTTGGCTCATGGCGACGGCTTGGGCGACGACTCTGCCTCTTTTAAGGCGCTCCGTGCTATTTTCCACAGCAAAATATGTCGTAAAGCATACGCCGCCATTCATCCGCGTTGGACAGTCGGTTTTGCGCAATGGTGGTCGAACCATAACCGCGAAAACGATGGTATGCCCGATTATTTCGGTGAAGATAAAGAACATTTGGTGCTCTATGCAAAGAACCATTTAAAGACGGCTCCCGCTATCAACTACTTTATATTCGGGCATCGCCATATCATGCTCGACCTGATGCTGTCTGCCACGAACAGGATTGTTATATTGGGTGACTGGATAAAGTTCTTTTCTTACGGCGTATTCGACGGGGAGAACTTCTCGCTGGAGATATTCGAAGAATAAGCAAATAACAGGGGGCAACCCGAAAAGTTGAGGGGGATGGTTTATTTAAAAAAAGGTGACAAAAGTAACACTTTTTTAGTGTACTATAGTTCAAGAGTTCAAGTTTACTAACTTGCTATCACTCATTACTCAAAACTCATTACTTACTACTCATAACTCAAAAAAGTGACAAAAGTAACAGTTCTCAATCATCATCGCTT
>JAISKQ010000177.1 GCA_031260865.1 Prevotella sp. | reverse complement strand
TAGCCTTTAAGCCCGTAGCGGGTCGGCCTATGAAGTGGGCGTTAAAGCGTTTTTGCTTCCTTTTGCGGCTTTGGGCAAAAGGAAGGCAAGCAATCTGTGATTGCGCGCAGGAAAAATCGTCGACAAAAAAAAGAACCAACGCTGTCTGAAAGACAGGACTTCTGAAAACTGTTACTTTTGTCACCTTTTTTTAAGTTTTAAGTAATGAGTAGTAAGTAATGAGTTTCCAAGAGTACTATCATGCTAGAACTCTTGGAATCTAGTACACTTAAAAACTGTTACTTTTGTCACCTTTTTTTTAATTAACTATTCCGCTACAGCTTTTCGAGTTGAGACTTATTTAACTTACATTGTTTCTGTATGATAAATATTAAAAATAAAAAAATGGAAAACTTTTTCAAGATATTAAATTTTTATCATACTTTAAATCAAGTATTTAATTTTTAAAATGGAAAACTTTTATTTTTGTTAATAAAATAATCTTATAAAATTTGTTTCATCTATTCTTATTCCGTAACATTGCACAAGCAAACCGTTCTAAGTTTCCGATTGAATAAAAATATCTAAAATATAAAAAAAATGGCACAGAATATTTACACTTTTGACGCGGCGTACAACGCGGCGTTAGATTACTTTAACGGCGATGAGCTGGCTGCTAAAGTATGGGTGAATAAATACGCGTTGAAAGACGCGATGGGTAATATCTACGAGCAATCTCCCGAAGATATGCATTGGCGTCTTGCCAACGAAATAGGTCGTATAGAAGCAAAGTATAAAAACGGGTTGACAAGTAAAGAACTCTATGGGCTTTTCGAGCATTTCAAATATATTGTTCCGCAAGGCAGCCCGATGACCGGTATCGGAAATAACTTTCAGGTGGCTTCATTGTCAAACTGCTTTGTGATAGGAGTGGAAGGACCATCGGACTCTTATGGCGCCATTATCCGTGTGGATGAAGAACAGGTACAGCTGATGAAACGTCGCGGAGGCGTAGGACACGACTTGTCTCACATCCGCCCGAAAGGTTCTCCGGTTAAGAATTCAGCCCTTACTTCCACCGGATTAGTCCCTTTTATGGAACGGTATTCCAATTCGACGCGCGAGGTCGCGCAGGACGGACGGCGCGGAGCATTGATGCTTAGCGTGTCGGTGAAACATCCGGACTCGGAATCTTTCATCGATGCCAAAATGATAGAAGGAAAAGTAACGGGAGCCAACGTATCGGTACGAATAGACGACGACTTTATGCAGGCGGTAGTGGACGGAACGCCATACACACAACAATACCCTATCGATTCCAAAAACCCGACCAACATAAGAGATACCGACGCGACCGAACTTTGGAAAAAAATCGTTCACAACGCATGGAAATCGGCTGAGCCGGGGGTGTTGTTCTGGGATACGATTATCCGCGAGTCTGTGCCGGACTGTTACGCCGACCTCGGATTTAAAACCATATCAACGAACCCTTGCGGGGAAATACCGCTTTGTCCTTATGACAGCTGCCGCTTATTAGCAATCAACCTGTATTCTTATGTCGTAAATCCGTTCCGAAAAGACGCGTATTTTGATTTTGAACTATTCAAAAAACATGTCGCTTTAGCTCAACGCATTATGGATGACATCATCGATCTGGAAGCGGAAAAAATAGATAAGATCCTACAAAAGATAAATGACGATCCGGAAACAGAAGAAGTAAAATGGCCGGAAAAACATCTATGGGAAAAGATCCGTACCAAAACGCTTCAAGGTCGTCGTACCGGCGTAGGTATTACAGCCGAAGGCGATATGATAGCCGCCATGGGATTCCGTTACGGAACAGAGGAGGCTACGGCGTTCGCCGAAGAGGTACATCGCACGCTTGCCCTCGCGGCATACCGTTCGTCCGTGGATTTGGCGAAAGAACGCGGCGCTTTTGAAATATTCGATTTTAACCGTGAGAAGAACAATCCGTTTATCAACCGCTTAGCGGAAGCTGAACCCCAACTGTGTAAAGACATGGAGAAATACGGCCGTCGCAACATCGCTTGCCTGACAGTAGCTCCTACGGGTACAACCAGCTTGATGACCCAGTCAACATCCGGTATCGAACCCGTATTCTTACCGGTGTATAAACGTCGCCGTAAGGTGAACCCTAACGACAAAGAGGTACGTATCGACTTTGTGGATGAGAATGGAGACTCTTGGGAAGAATATGTTGTGTTCCACCATAAGTTTGTGACCTGGATGGAAAGCAAAGGATACCCTACGGCAAAAAGGTACACAAATGAAGAAATAGATGTAATGGTCGAAGAGTCGCCTTATTACAAAGCGACATCGAATGATGTGGATTGGCTGCAGAAGGTGAAGATGCAGGGACGTATCCAGAAATGGGTGGATCATTCCATCAGCGTCACTATCAATCTGCCCGCCGATGTTTCCGAAGAGCTTGTCAACAATTTGTATATTGAAGCATGGAAAAGCGGATGTAAAGGTTGTACTGTCTATCGTGATGGCTCCCGTTCAGGCGTACTTATCGCCAATGACAGCAACGGCAAAAAAGAGCCGGAAGATTGCGGCAATTGCTACGAACGTCCGCAAATAGTAATGGAACGCCCTCGCGAATTAGCCGCGGATGTAATCAAGTTCCAGAATAATAAAGAAAAGTGGATTGCCTTTATCGGTTTATTAGACGGGCGTCCGTATGAAATATTCACAGGGTTGTCGGATGATGACGAAGGCCTTGTATTGCCAAAGAACATCAATCACGGTACTATTATAAAAACCCTGAACGATGAGGGGCATCGTTCTTACGACTTCCAGTTCAAAAACAAAAGAGGCTATAAGACCACAATCGAAGGTTTGAACGGGAAATTCAATCCTGAGTTTTGGAACTACGCTAAACTTATATCCGGCGTGCTTCGTTATGGTATGCCTATCGATCAGGTTGTGAAATTAGTGCAGGGATTGGAACTAAACAGCGAAACCATCAACACATGGAAGAATGGCGTTGAGCGCGCGTTGAAAAAATACCTGCCGAATGAAACGGAAGCGAAAGGTCAAAAGTGCCCTGTATGCGGATTGGAAACATTAATATATCAGGAAGGATGTATGAAGTGTACAAACTGCGGCGCGTCAAAATGCGGATAAAACAGTTTTGAAAACCCTATAATAGAGAAAGCAGCAGGTATAAAACTTGCTGCTTTTGTCTTTATGTACTCTTGAATAGATAACCAATTTATAATCAGGGTTATCCATTACGGATAATCTCTTTAAACCTTAAAATTCCGCGTTATTCGGCGTACGAGGGAAAGGAATCACGTCACGGATGTTCGCCATACCGGTAATGAACAGTATAAGACGTTCAAATCCAAGACCAAATCCGGCATGTGGCGCTGTCCCGAATTTACGGGTTTCGAGGTACCACCAGATAGGGTCGGTGTTCATTCCCAGTTCCTTGGTGCGGTTGATTAATTTATCGTAGTCGGCTTCACGCTCCGAACCGCCGATGATTTCACCAATCTTAGGGAAAAGCACATCCATTCCGCGAACGGTTTTTCCATCCTCATTCTGCTTCATATAGAAGGACTTAATCTCTTTCGGATAATCGGTCAGGATGACAGGACGTTTGAAATGCTTCTCTACCAGATAGCGTTCATGTTCCGATTGCAGGTCTGCACCCCAATAAACAGGGAACTCAAACTTCTGCCCGCTCTTTTCCAATATCTCTACGCCTTCGGTATAAGTAAGACGTACAAAGTCGTTGGCAAGGACAAAATTCAGACGTTCAACCAATTCTTTATCAAAGTGTTCATTCAGAAATTCAATATCATCTTTACAATGTTCCAACGCATAGCGAATCAAGTATTTAAGGAAGTCTTCCGCCAAATTCATATTATCATGAATATCGTAGAAAGCAACTTCCGGTTCGATCATCCAAAATTCGGCGAGATGTCGCGGGGTATTTGAATTTTCGGCGCGGAAAGTAGGTCCGAATGTATAAATAGCGCCCAAAGCCATAGCTCCGAGTTCTCCTTCAAGCTGTCCTGATACGGTTAGGTTGGTCTGACTGCCGAAGAAGTCCGCCGAATAATCGACCTGTCCTTTATCGTTGCGGGGAACATTATTAAAGTCGAGTGTGGTTACCTGAAACATTGAACCGGCTCCTTCGGCATCCGAAGCGGTTACGATAGGTGTGTGAAAATAGAAGAATCCATTGTCGTTGAAATACTTGTGGATCGCATAAGCCATGTGGTGGCGTATGCGGAATATCGCGCTGAAAGTATTTGTACGGGGACGCAAATAAGCTATATCGCGAAGAAACTCAAGCGAATGACCTTTCTTCTGCAAAGGATAGGTTTCGGAATCCGCCGTTCCGTATATTTCTATGGTATCGGCTTGTATTTCCATATTCTGCCCTTTACCTTGCGATTCCACTAATTTACCAACAACATGAATACAAGCCCCGGTAGTTATCGGTTTGAAGAAATCCTCTCCAAATTTTTCAACATCGGCTACAATCTGAAGATTATGAATTGTAGAACCATCGTTCAGGTGAATAAAGTTCACGTATTTATTACCACGGATAGTCCTTACCCATCCTTTTACATCAACGGCTGTTCCAAAATCTCTCTTTTTTTGGAGCAAATCTACAATTTTAGTTCTACGAATAGTCTCCATTTT
>JAISKQ010000271.1 GCA_031260865.1 Prevotella sp. | reverse complement strand
TTCAACTGGTCTATTACCCATCCGTCGATTTCGTCACGGAATTCATCCAGATAAATATCTTCTTCGTCAAAGTCGTCTATATCACGGTAAACGTCTATCGTATATCCGGTGAGCATGCTTGCCAGTTTGATATTGAATCCGCCTTTTCCGATAGCCAACGATACTTCTTCGGGACGCAGCAAAACTTCAGCCCGCTTGTCTTCTTCGTTGACTTTCACCGAGGATATTTTCGCCGGGCTAAGGGCGCGTTGTATATACAGGTTGACGTTCGATGTATAGTTGATGACGTCGATGTTTTCGTTGTGCAGTTCGCGGACGATGCCGTGTATGCGCGAACCTTTCATCCCTACGCAGGCTCCTACCGGGTCGATGCGTTCGTCATAAGATTCGACGGCTACTTTGGCTCTTTCGCCCGGTATGCGCGCGACGTTCTTTATGGTTATCAGCCCGTCGTTGATTTCGGGCACTTCCAGTTCGAGCAATCGTTCGAGGAACACGGGAGAAGTGCGGGAGAGGATGATTTTCGGATTGTTGTTCTTGTTTTCCACTCTTTCCACCACGGCGCGCACATGTTCGCCTTTGCGGAAGAAGTCGCTTGGTATCTGTTCGGTCTTCGGCAAAAGGAGTTCTTCCTTTTCGTCGTCGAGCAACAGTATTTCTTTCTTCCATATCTGGTAGACTTCGCCGGAAACGATTTCGCCTACTTTCTCTTTGTAGCTGTTGTATAAGCCTTCTTTTTGTAGCTCAAGTATTTTTGAGGTCAGCGTTTGGCGCAGGTTGAGGATGGCGCGGCGTCCAAAGTCTTCAAAGAAGACCTCGTCGGTCACTTCTTCTCCTATTTCAAAGTCTTCGTCTATTTTTTTTGCTTCAGAAAGAGTTATTTCCGTACTTTCATTTTCCAATTGACCGTCTTCCACAATGACGCGGTTACGCCATATTTCAAGGTCGCCTTTGTCGGGATTGATGATAACATCGTAGTTGTCATTCGACCCGAACAACTTTGCTATTACACTTTGGAAAGAGTCTTCGAGCACGCTTATCATTGTCATTCTGTCGATACTCTTCAACTCTTTAAATTCTGAGAATGTATCAATTAGATTGATTGTTTCTTTCTTAGCCATATAATTGTTATTTAAATCTAATTAAGTATTTTGTATATTTTACATTGTCGTAGTCGAAAGAAAAATCTTCCTCCACCGCTATCTTTTTCTTGGCGCCTTCGGGTTTTACCATCTTGGTAACTGTAACCACGAAACCGTTATCGTCGCATGATTTGAGGATGCCTGATAGTTTTTGACCGCTCTTTGTCAGCGTTTCCACTTCATTTCCTACGTTCTTTCGGTACTGGCGCGGTATCTTAAACGGAGAAGTGACTCCCGCGGAACCTACTTCCAGTTCAAAATCTTCAGTCTCCCTGTCCAAATGGGATTCGATGTCGCGGCTCAAGGCGATGCAATCATCGATGCAAACCCCTTCATCGCTATCTATTTCGACAACAATGATGTTGCCGGGTCTTATTACTACATCTACAAGGAACGTGGTCGTTCCGTTCAGATGCTGCTCTACGATATTACTAACGAACTCTTTTTCAATCATTTATTTGAAGCAATAAAAAGAGGAAGCCTTAGCCTCCTCTCCCTCTATTAATTCCGGCACAAAAATACATAAAAATATTTTTTATTCCAAATATAATAACGAATATTCCAAATATTTTACTGTCGTTCTGTATTTTTCAGTCAACAGTCAACAACTGAAAGCAACGATTAATTACAAAAAGTGACAAACGTAACAGTTTTCGGGTAACACCGCTTTGCGCCATTCTTTTCTTGTAAACTTGTAAACTTGTAAACTCACTACTCATTACTTAAAACTCAAAACTTCCAACTCATATATTAGATAATCTTGTTTGGAAAAAACACGGATTTAATAGTTAATTCTTCGACCTTTAATGGTTAATTTTTCATTCTTCATTTATATTTTCCATCAATTTATCTGTTTTTTTACTTATATAGATGTATCTATGGAATATTTTTTTTACTACTTTCGCAAAACTTTTATTTACTAATCAATACTCGGATATGAAAAAAATAAAAACACTATTTATCCTGACTTTCTTGGTTGGCGGATTAACAATGAGCGCCCAAACCGTCGCCGGCAAATGGAAAACCTTTGACGACAAAACAGGAGATGCTAAGTCAATCGTTGAAATCACCGAAAAAGGCGGCAAAATTTACGGCACAATAATAGAAATACTCAATCCCGCCAAAAAGAACGACAAATGCGATAAATGTCCCGACTCGGACAAAAATAAGCCCTTGATAGGACTAACTATCATCAAAGGCTTGTCCAAAGATGGAAACGAGTATTCCGACGGAAAAATATTAGACCCCGTTTCAGGTAAACTGTATAAATGCACTGTGTCCCTTGATGGGAAAGACAAGTTGAAAGTACGCGGTTACGTGGGGATTTCGGCTTTCGGCAGAAACCAACTGTGGACAAGGGTTAAATAAGGAAGCGACTCGTATAAAATATGTTAGAAATAGTCAAAAAGAGGATACCAAAAATTAATAATAATCGCGTAAAAATAATTTAGGTGAAATTTAAACAGGCTCTTAGATAGTTTATATCTATATTTGTACAATATACTACCTGCGACACACTCTTTTTTTGTCTCACTAAATAAAGAATTATTGTGTTATGAAAAAAAATCAGTTCTTACCATTTGCTTTGTTTTTGTTGATAAGCATGCTTACAGTGAACACCGTTTCGGCTCAATTTCGGTTTGGAGTCAGAGGTGGCGTAGATGTTGCCAGTAGCCATCTGAATACCGGCATATTAAAATCCGACAACAGGCTCGGTTTCCAAATAGGACCTACTGTCGAATTTACGGTGCCGGGAGTCGGTTTCGGCTTTGACGTTTCCGCGCTATACGGATATAAAAAATATAAAATAACAGACATAGAGGAGGATGCGGCCCTTCTCAATTACAATTACGTGAGCATACCCGTCAACCTGAAACAACGATTCAGCCTTGGGCTATTCGGCATTTTCATCACAGGCGGCGCTTATGGCAACGTGAAAGTAGATAAAGACGAAACGAATAGCTTGAACGATGTTATGGACGCGTACAAGTACAAGAATTTCATTTTAGGCGTCGGAGCCGGAGCCGGTGTGAATTTGTTCAAGCATCTCGACATCGGATTGTATTTCCGGGGCGACCTGACCAAAGACTACAAAGAAGAAAAAGTGAACACCGGTACACTCAAAAATAAGAAAAATCAATCTTGGACAGTAGGCGCCACCTATTTTTTCTAAATCGAAATAATGCGATACGCGGATGTAATACTTCCTTTGCCGGTACAAGGGCTTTATACATACTCGCTTCCCCACGGCCGGGACTATCCGGCGCAAGAGGGCAGCAGGGTCATCGTACAGTTCGGCAAGAAGAAGTTTTACACCGCCATCGTTTTCCGCGTCCATGACGAACCTCCCAAGCAAGCTTCGATAAAGGAGATTGTGACCACGCTCGAAGACTACCCCATTGTATCCCCGTTGCAACTCCGTTTCTGGGAATGGATAGCCATGTACTATATGTGTTCACTCGGCGATGTGTACCGAGCCGCCTTACCCGCCGCGCTGAAATTGGAAAGCGAGACGCGGGTGTTGCTCAATCCCGACTTTGAAGCGTCGGAACCGCTTAGTCCAAACGAGCAAAAAGTATTTTACAGCCTTTCGCCGGATAAAGCGAAAACAATAGGCGAGATAGAAAAACTGTCGGGGCTGGCGAACGCCGTCACCGCCATCAAGTCGTTGGTGGATAAGCAGGCGGCGTATATCAGCGAAAATATACACAACCCCTACTCGCCCAAAAGCCTTGCCGCCGTCCGCCTCCCTCAAAACCATACAGAGGACGGACTGAACCGCATAATGGACGGGCTGGGTAAAGCCAAAAAGCAACAGCACGTTTTCGCCACTTTCCTCCATCTGGAAGAAGAGAGTACGCCCGTCCTTAAAAAGACCTTGTTGGAGGCAGCCGGCGCGTCGGCTTCCGTACTCTCCGAGCTGGTGAAGAAAGGTATATTGGAAATATACGAACAGGAGACCGGACGCTTCAACTACGGCGAGGCGAACATCGAAGCCGCCTTTGCCCTGAACGAGCATCAGCAAAAAGCATTCGACGAAATAAAGGAGTCGTTCCGTGAAAAAGACGTCACCCTGCTCTACGGCGTTACATCCAGCGGAAAAACAGAGATATACATACAACTTATAAAAGAAGCCATCGCCGAGGACAAACAAGTACTGTACCTGCTGCCCGAGATAGCCCTTACCACCCAGATAACCGACCGGTTGAAGGCTGTTTTCGGCAATAAGCTGGCTGTGTATCATTCAAAGTTCAACGACAACGAACGGGCTGAAACATGGCAAAACCTGCTGACAAACAGCGAAACGCAAGTGATACTGGGCGCGCGTTCGGCGGTCTTCCTACCGTTCAGCAAGCTCGGTCTCATCATTGTGGACGAAGAACACGAAAGTTCGTACAAACAACAAGACCCTGCTCCACGCTACCACGCGCGCAACGCCGCCATTATGCTGGCGGCGTTGTCCGGGGCAAAAACGCTGCTGGGCACGGCGACGCCCGCTTTGGAGACATACTACAACGCCCTTGCCGGCAGGTACGGGTTGACGAGGCTGACCAAGCGCCACGAAAATATAGAGTTGCCGCACATCGCCGTGGTGAACACAAAGGAACTCCGGCGGAAGAAGCAAATGAAATCCGTCCTCTCCCCTCCCCTCATCGACCGGATAAAAGAGGCTCTCGATAAGAAAGAACAGGTAATCCTATTCCAAAACAGGCGCGGATTCGCGTCCTTGCTCGAATGTAAAAACTGCTCGTGGACGCCTCATTGTCAGAACTGTGATGTAAGCCTCACCTACCACAAAGGGCAACGGATGATGATGTGCCACTATTGCGGGGCGGTATATGAAGTGCCGACAGTATGCCCCGAATGCGACACGCCGACACTCGACGCTTTGGGTTACGGCACCGAACGTATCGAAGCGGAAGTCACCGAACTGTTTCCCGATGCCTCTGTCGCCCGAATGGATATGGATACCACCCGGGGCAAAAAGTCATACGAGAAAATCATCGCCGCCTTTGAGCGCAACGAGACCAATATCCTCATCGGCACGCAGATGGTTTCCAAAGGATTGGACTTCGACAATGTCAGCATCGTAGGCATCCTCAACGCCGACAACCTGCTCAACTATCCCGACTTCAGGGCTTATGAACGCGCTTTCCAGCTGATGACGCAGGTGAGCGGACGGGCGGGACGCAAGAATAAGCAAGGCTTGGTTTTCCTGCAAACGGCGCATCCCGACAGCGCGATCATCAACTTTGTGAAGTCAAACGACTATGAATCGTTTTATCGCCTGCAACGCGACGAACGCGAACTGTTCCGTTATCCGCCTTTCTTCCGCCTGATAACGCTTGTGCTCAGGGCGCGGGACGAACATATTGTGGACGGCGCGGCAAAGGATTTAGCCCTTTCGTTGCGGCAATCGTTCGGCGATCGCGTCTTAGGACCGGGTAAGCCGCCGGTATCGCGGATACAGTCGCTGTATATCCGTCATATCTCCCTCAAGATTGAGCTTCACGCCTCGATACAAAAGGTCAGGGAGACATTATACCATCATCAGGCAGTGCTGGGCAATCCCGCCTACAAGCAGGTATTGCTGCACTATGACGTGGATCCGATGTAACCCGCCCCCACCCCAACCCCCACCCAAGGTGACAGCCACGCCGACAATCGGGGAAAAGGTGACAAAAGTAACAGTTTTCAGGTAACACCGCTTCGCGGATTCCCCCCTTGGGGGGACAAAGGGGGGCTAACCTGTAACTCACTCATACTATTCTTCTTATTAGTTTCAACGCACATTCCTCTTTGCCCAGGGGGTCATAGCCGTCCACTTCCGCTATATTATACAAATCCCCGTTTAACTTAACCATCGACTTATTAATTTCCGCGTATTCTTCGGGTGTCAAATGGCAGTTTACAATGGTATAACTATTGTTGTTGTTTACCATCAGCAAAAAATAATTCCGCATAATACTGTCCGGTTCGTTCCTGTAATGCAACGCCAGCCTTTTTATTCCCTCGTATCTTTCGGTAACGGTAGCCAACGAAATTTGCTTATCCCCTTTGAATGTATTGGTCGTAAAATAACCGGACTGAAACCAAAAACGTTGCGACAGGTTTATATATCGTTTCCGGCTCATTTCGGAATAATCCGCGCCGTGCTCCCATATTTCTTGCTCGGTGATAACAGGCAACTCCAATATACTATTGTTCTCGGCGTTTCTTATTTTCTTAAACCAATTGTATGAAAAATTTGAAGTCTGTTGCACAACGGATGTTTCAATGCTGTTTGTCCGGTATTTTCCACCTCCGCTATCTCCCGCCGTAATCACTTTTTCGTCGGTCGGTTTGCCGTCTTCCCCTATCACATATTCGTCGATGGAATCATAATAACCTTTTTCGCTGTTATTGACGGTAAAGCCTAATTCGTAAGCAGATGGAAGCCTTAACGATTCGTTCCGGCACAATTTTACATTTGCCCGCCTGTCAAGGTCTATCAGGTTATTCAGGTTTTTGGGGATTTCATTTACCTTTACATTCAGCTCAAAATTCTTCTTTCCTGTGTTTATCAGGTTCAGGTTGAAAGCTTTGCAAAAATTGTCGATCCAGTCATTTACCTTTATTTCCGCCGGTAAAAATTTTATCAGATTTATTTCATTTTCCAATAGCGTGGTGGTATCGTTCCAGTCCATCAGAGGCTTTTCGGGATTGCTTGAGCCATTATCATCGATGGTAAGCCACTGCCTGCTTTGCTGAAAAGGGGTGACGGCAAGTTCAAAATTCACATGATGATTTGGCCAGATGGCGATAGGATGACCATCATATTTTGACAAATCAAGGCATGACATCGATACCACCGAAAGCTCATCCCCGCTATCGAGCCACACGATTTGCGAAATACGACCTCCCGCCTTAGCGGTCGGATTTCCGTCTGTATTCGCTGGAATATAGTACGTCTCGGGATAAGGTGCATTTGCTATATCAACCTTAAAGGAGGAAACTTCTCCCGCCGCATTCCTGTACCCCGGACTTTTAACGGCGGAATAATATCTTTCTTCCGTACCGGCTTCTTTATCATAATAGCTCCATGACCTACCGCCGCTTATCGCCATCGGATTGGCTCGAATATCCGCCACATTAAAAGGATTATAATAATCGGCCATATAAGTCCGAGTGTCATTCCCCCACGAAAAGCCGCAAATAAATTTGGGGTTTTGCTTCGGGTCTATGAAGTTTACATTTCCTCCTTGCGGAAAAAGAAACTTTTCCGGATTTTCTCCGCCACGAACTTGGTTTATATTGTCTTTGTAAAATGTATTGTCGAAGCGGCTTGTCGTATAATCAGCGCAATTGCGCACAAGTTTCAGTTCATATTTCCGGTCAAAATTTCCGCCATTTATACCATACCAAGCATCGGAATGCCGAAAGTATCCGTTACCCATAATTATAGAGGCGTCAAATTCCACTTTATACAATCCGCTACGCGGCACTTTGAATTTAATCTTTATATCCGGGTCGTACATGCTCGGTTTTTCCGCTATTTCTATATTATGTTCATCATCCACGACTTCCTCTATTTCAGTCCTATTGCAACTAAAAAGATTGACCGTGGCGGTATTCAAATTATTCTGTCCTCCTTCCAAATTTTCAAAAAGAAAAGCCTCTATCCACTTCGTATCAGCATCATAGTTGTACCATTTGCCTTTTATCTTCATTTGCGGCGCATTCCAAGGCATCTCGTATTCATAAAGATTTTTGTAGCTCACATAGAGTTTTCGCAGGCACTCGTCATTCATGGCGGTACCTGCCAGCTTGTAATTAGCATTGGCGAATATCCGTTCAAGCATTTGCAGGCAATTTACCGACGGCGGTAAATCATTGTTATTCAGGAAAACATTACTATCGAATAATTCCTTGTCGGGATTCTTTTCGGTATTACTATTTTTGGGCAGCAAGCCATAGAGGACTAACGGGAATATGCAAGGCGCGCCGTCTTTAAATTTAGATTTGTTATAAACGCCCGTGTTATATCCGGTTATACTCTCCACCCCCTTGAATGGTATCATCCATTTGCCCGCTTGGTTCATCATGGTTTCGCCAAAAATATCCTTGACGGTGAGCGGGGCGGGCACACCGAGATTCCCTTTGTAACCTTCGCCCGAGATCTCACTTAGTCGGAATTTCCCATCCAGAATGAGTATTCCGTCCGCGTACAGGCGGGCGTCTTCATACACGCGGAATTTTCCTTGCGTCTCTTCCACGTTCGCATAACTGAAAATCTCATTATTGGCAGGCGTGGCGGGCAATGTGATTTCATACGATTTCTGCGCGTCTTTGACGCTCAGCTCGGCAGGGTTGATAAACTGTCGCTTCAGGCGTATGCCCAAGCTTTCGGGACTGTCGATGTCGCACAGTCGATTTTTGATATATAGTTCTATGTTCATAATAAATAAATAGTTAGCCCCCCTTTGTCCCCCCAAGGGGGGGAATCCGCGAAGCGATATAAAAGTAATGAGTGATGAGTGATGAGTAATAAGTACTTAAAACTTCCAAGAGGGGAATCCGCCCCCCTATATCCCCCCGAGGGGGGATATAGGGGGGCGGATTTCTTAATTCATCTTCTTTTTTCCTTTTATCACCGAATAATTCAGTTCGTTATTGCGTTCCAGCAGTTTATTCAGGCAAACATATCGTTGCGCGTCTATCGAGTGGTTGTAGCAGTCGGCGGGAATATTGACCGGTTCGCCGCTCTGATCTGTCCGCCAGCGATAATTACGGTACTCATTGATGATGTTCGCGCTTTGTCGGGTGATGTGCTTCTTGTAGCGGTTGAGTATCGAAATACCTGTATTGACGCTGTCCTTACCCTTTTGCGCCGGTTCCACCTTCCAGCCGTACGCCGTTATCTCCCTGATGCTCTTCGGTTCGGCGCAATCGGCGACTATCGGCGTGTCCCTTGGTATCTCTTTCCCCCTCAACACACCGGCTATCATCAGGTTGTCGTAACCTTTGGCGTAGAGGAGTTCATCGATCCATAATTCCCCTTCCGACAAGCGAATATCCACTATCGCCGTAGGGTCGTTTGTAAACCCGAAGTCTATCCCCAACCAACGATTTTTATAAGTTTCAGGCATTTTGTCCACCATATTCCAATTCTTCACCACCAGACCCTTCATCGCGCCGGTCTGCCCTTCGCCGTACACCTGCCACCAATCCTCGTCGCCGCGATTCGATTCTATTTCCTTTATCTGCGCCGATGACAGGTATCTATTGTCGTGATAGGTGGAATGTATCAATTTGGCGTCGTTGTTCACCAACACCTTTTCGTCCAGCCAAAACTCAAAGCTGGGGTTACAATCCAGAAAAATAGTTCTTGTCGTCCTGATCGCCAGTTGGCGGTAGGTTTCATAATTAATGTTGATGCACTCGTTCACGTAGAGTATATCCCGGCTTGGACCATGCACTTTCGATGGGTTGTCGGCAGAGAAAAATTCGATGATAGAGCCGTTTACAGTATAAATCTTATCGGTGGCGTTCCAACGGTTTTCGTCCCAGCCATCCTCGTTGTCCATCATTTCCTTAAAGTCCCTGATGCAGCCTTTTTTGAGGTGCGGCATCGACTCCGACACCACGGAAATGGTCAGCGGATGTTTGGCGTTTTTCGCTATCATATACAGCAATTGCAACTGGCTATATGTCTTTGACGAACGCGTGGAGCCTTTGTTTACAATGTATCTGTAACCGTCTTGATAAGTTCTTAAATTTTTTTCAAATACACTTGTTATTTTCATTTTGTTAT
>JAISKQ010000218.1 GCA_031260865.1 Prevotella sp. | reverse complement strand
AGGATACTTCGGGGAAAGGCAAATTCACGGGCGAGGAAACTTATAGCCATTGTACAAAGTAATAAGGATACAATAGCAAGGGTAACTGTATATCCAATACCAAAGAATGAAAAGCTTTTGGGCTTATCCAACTCAAAAACATTGCTTAAAATCAGATAAGAGATAATGATATAAGGCAAGGTAGCCCAAAAAGCATTGTAGTTTATTGTGAAATTATCAAGGCCATCTTTTAATATATAAAACGCTAACATATATGTCATATATAATATGACGAAATCTAACAAAGGAACTATTATTTTAAGCCCTCTATATCCGAATATTCTTCTCAAAAGTTTATTCATCCTATTGGATATAATAAGTTAATGTGCCAATCGTTCAATATTTTTATTTCTTTTTCGATTTTCCTTTGGCTTTCGCGGCAGGTTTAGTTTCTGTAGTGTTTACAATTTTCATTGTCGCTTCAAAGTCCAAACTTTCAGGAGCTGTTCCTTTCGGTATCTTGTAATTAGACTTTTTATATGCTACATAAGGACCATACCGTCCATTTAATATCTGTAAATCAGCGTCTTCCGAAAAAGTCTTAATCACTTTTTCCGCGTCTTTTTTGCGTTTTTCCTCTATCAAGGGAATCGCGGCGTCAATGCTCACACTATATGGATCATATCCTTTCGGTAAAGATATAAATTTTTTATCATGTTTTATATATGGTCCAAACCGACCTGTGCCTACACTTACTTCCGTTCCTTCAAATTCGCCTATCGTACGAGGCAGTTCAAATAGTTTAAGAGCTTCTTCGAGTGTGATGGTGGCTATCGACTGATTTTTTTGCAAACCGGAAAACTGAGGTTTTTCCTCATCTTCCTGTACGCCGATTTGCGCCATTGGTCCGAAACGGCCTATTTTTACAGAAACCTGCCGTCCCGATTTCGGATCTATTCCTAATATGCGTTCACCGATTTTGTGATCGGTCTGCATATTTGTAGCCGATTCCACAACGGGATGGAAGACCTTATAGAACTTATCAATCAGCTTTGTCCAATTTTCTTCGCCTTCGGCGACTTGGTCAAACTCTTTTTCCACATTCGCGGTAAAGTTATAGTTCATAATATCGGGAAAATATTCGGTGAGAAAATCATTTACCACCACACCGGTGTCGGTTGGTATCAGTTTTCCTTTATCAGTCCCTGTTATTTCAGTCTTTTCGGCATCTGATATTTTACCTTTTTTCAGAGATAATATATTGTATTTACGTTCAACCCCTTCGATATTTGTTTTTTCCACATACTCACGGTTTTGGATTGTGGAAATAGTAGGCGCGTATGTTGACGGACGACCTATGCCCAGTTCTTCGAGCTTACGAACCAACGCGGCTTCACTATAACGGCTGGGACGTTGCGTGAACCTTTCGGTGGCGACTGTTTCAGTCATTTCTAATATTTCCTGAGGTTTTACCGGAGGAAGTAAGCTTGTTTCACTATCATTATTCTCGTCATCTGTACCTTCTAAATACACATGCAGGAATCCGTCAAATTTAATAACTTCGCCTACAGTTGTAAATTTCAACTCCTGACTGTTTGAGATATTGATGGTAATGGTGGTCTTTTCCAGTTCGGCGTCAGCCATTTGCGAAGCGATAGTCCTTTTCCAGATGAGGTCGTATAACTTTTTCTCCTGTGCTGTTCCCGAAACTGTATGTTCGTTTATATATGTAGGGCGGATTGCCTCATGGGCTTCCTGCGCTCCTTTTGTTTTGGTTGAGAATTGGCGTACTTTCGAATATTGCTTTCCATACACGCTTTCCACTTCATTCTTTGTCGTATTGATAGCCAGGCCGGACAGGTTTACAGAGTCGGTACGCATATAAGTGATTTTTCCCGATTCATACAGCTTTTGGGCTACCATCATTGTCAGCGATACAGGGAAACCCAGTTTGCGGGATGCTTCTTGTTGAAGCGTTGAGGTCGTGAATGGGGCGGCAGGGGATTTCTTTACGGGTTTTGTTTCCACATCACCTACTTTAAAGCTTGCTTCTTTCAGTTTTTCGAGAAAATCAAGGGCTTCTTTTTTCGTTTTAAGGCGTTTATTTAATTCCGCCTTTATTTCCGACTGTACACCGTTTTCTTCTTTTGTGAATATCGCCGTCACACGATAAGAAGCTTCCGATGCAAATCCCTGTATCTCGCGCTCGCGCTCTACAATGAGCCTGACAGCCACCGATTGTACGCGTCCCGCCGATAGCGCCGGTTTCACTTTGCGCCACAGTACAGGCGATAATTCGAATCCCACGATACGGTCGAGTACCCGGCGCGCCTGCTGGGCGTCCACAAGGTTTACGTCAATTTCACGAGGGTTTTGTATCGCGTGGAGGATAGCATCTTTGGTTATTTCGTGGAATGCTATTCTTTTGGTTTTCGTATCATCAAGTTTCAGCGTTTTATACAAGTGCCAGGAAATAGCTTCCCCTTCGCGGTCTTCATCGGAAGCCAGCCATACTATATCTGCTCCTTTTGCCGCTTTCTTGAGTTCGTCCACCAATTTCTTTTTGTCCGCGGGGACTTCATATAATGGAGTGTAACCGTTCTCAAGGTCAATGCCTAAATCTTTCTTTTTCAGGTCTCTGATGTGTCCGTAGCTGGACATTACTTTAAAATCTTTTCCTAAAAACTTTTCTATGGTTTTGGCTTTTGCCGGAGACTCTACAATAACTAAATTTTTTTGCATAAATATATTAAGGCTTAGTGTATATTTCCAATGTTTTTTTCTGTTGTATGGAAATATCTAATTGTCTTACGAACGGCAAAAGTAATGATTTTGTTTTAAATAGCAGAATAAATTTATTTTTAAAATATTAGATTGTCAAATGAGAGGTCGTCGCGGGTTACGTATAGCCTTCTCAATCTCCATCCGCTTGCATAGCTGTTGCAGGCTGAGTGGAACTAATTTCTTTAACTTACGGATGATTTGAGAAAATAACATTATTGATTGGAAAATAGCTGATTTCATTCTTTAACTCATTATTGTTAGTCTAAAATATACTTGTCTAATACAATGAGGGCAGATTAATAAATATCCTTCTCTACCACACAATCCTCTCCAAGTTTCTTGCGGACTTCTAAAGAGCATCCAGAACATTTTGCTATTACACCAACATATTTTCATCCTATCAGAATCCATCTCATCAGAAATGTAACCATAATCATCGTCTTGCATTGGTAAATATTTACAGGCAATTACATGATCCCAAGGGTAGTATATGTGACCTTCTTCTTTTGAATATGGGGCTGGAACTTTAATATCTCCTTTTTCTATTGCTTCAAAGAAGGCTGATTTTATCTTTTCATTTTCTAATCTGGCATCTTCGTTCATTCGTTTTTCCATAGGTTTTGTATTTAATTATCAATTTGAGTTTCGTTTAAGAAAAGTCGCGAAAAAATAGGGAGTAAGGGATGAATTTGTATATTTATAGTTGACAATAAACATATTGCGAATATACTGAGCTTACTTACCACAGTCAAAATTACGGAAGTTTTTTGTTTTGCAGACGAATTCCGCAAAGAATATTCGCAAACAATCAAAGAAAACCGCATTTTATTCAGCGGAGATGGCAAAAACACCGTAACCGTCAACACGAAATGTCCGATAGTGAAATCATTTATAAGATTGATTCTCTATCATTTTGTTCTTCCAAAGGAAGGATTTAATTGGGCGCTATTATTAGCTGTGATACGTAGTTTGCTTAAATTGATTACATTCGTTAGAGCTTGTGGCATACAAAATATATATTCCACTATTTGTTTTTTATAAAAATTAACTTTAAAATCTGCATTTTTTTGAAACAAAATTATCTATATATAAAACAGTTACAAGTTACAAGTTACGAGAGTTTTAGTTTTGTAGAGTTCAAGTGTACAAGTTTACAAGAAAAGAATGACGCGAAGCGATGTTACCCGAAAA
>JAISKQ010000195.1 GCA_031260865.1 Prevotella sp. | reverse complement strand
TAGTATTGCCCATGGGAATAGGCGATAGGGTTTGCTTTTTCAAGGCAGAACTTATCCGTTTCGGGGTCGATATATTTTTCGTCCGCTTTCACATTTACCACATCGGCTATAAACATGTCGTGCGAGCCAAGGCTAAGTATTTCCCTCACCCGGCATTCGATGTTCAACGGAGATTCCATGATGATAGGAGCCTGCACGATTAACGCCTTTCCGGCGGTTAACTTCATCTCCTCAAACTTGTTTATGTCCCTGCCTGATTTTACGCCGCACCAGTCTGTCGCGTAAGCCAAATCGTCGGTTGTGATGTTAATGACAAACTCCATATTCTTTTTTATAATATTATAGGAATGTCGTTCGGGGCGAATGGAGATATAGCACATTGGCGGGTTTGTGCAGATTGTCCCCAACCAACTTAGCGTGATGATGTTATATTCCTCGGGAGTGCTGCCGCAACTTATCATGGCGGCAGGTAAAGGATAAACCAGTGTGCCCGGCTTCCAGTCTTGTTTCATTTCAGGATTATCTCGTCTTTCTTAATCTTTATATTGCAGTAATGGCAACGTAATTCGGTATTATTACAATCTATAACTTCAAAGCGGGTGGTCATCGGTTCATTGTTCGTTATGCACTTCGGATTGTTGCACTTAACGATTCCCCGTATTGTTTGCGGCAGCACAACTCTTTTCTTCTCCACCACTTCATAGTCCTTTATAATGTTGAGCACGACATTTGGCGCGATAAGGGCTATTTTGTTAATCACATCTTCTTCAAAATATTTTTCCGCTATTTTGATAATTCCCTTCGATTGCATTTTCTTACTTTCAAAGTTATTACCTATGGTGATGGGGTTCTCAATCTTTTCCAGTTCCAGCAGCGATACTACTTTAAAGACCACGCTCGGCGGTATATGGTCTATCGCCGTTCCGTTGCATAACGCGGCTACTTGCAACTCTCTTCTTTGTTCTTTCATTTTGCGATATCTTTATTATTTAACCTCTATTCCTAATGCGTCGCATATCACTGCTTCGCGTGTGAACATTCCGTTCTTTGCCTGTTCAAAGTAATATGCTTTAGGGCTGTCGTCCACATCTTGTTGAATTTCATTCACGCGGGGTAGGGGATGCAGTATTTTTAAATTGTCTTTAGAATCGTCCAGCATATCTTTTTTGAGGATATACACGTTCTTTACTTTCTCATATTCCATCAGGTCGGTAAAGCGTTCGCGTTGCACGCGGGTCATATATATTATATCCGATTGATTGATGACCTCCGGCGAAAAATCGGTATGCTCTGTGTATTTGATGCCGTGCGTGTCGCAAAATGCCTTGTAAGGGTCGGGGAGGCTTAGCTCGTCCGGCGCGACAAACAGGAATGTCGGATTAAAATGGGACATGCCTATGATGAGCGAGTGTACGGTCCGTCCATACTTTAAGTCTCCCACGATGGTGATTGTAAGGTCGGAGAGCGTACCCTGGGTCTTGAAGATAGAATACATGTCGAGCATTGTCTGCGTAGGATGCTGATTCGCGCCGTCACCCGCGTTTATAATGGGGATAGACGATACTTCCGAAGCGTAACGGGCGGCGCCTTCAAGGTAATGCCGCATGATAATAATGTCGGCGTAGTTGTTTACCATCAGTATGGTATCCTTTAATGTTTCTCCCTTCGACGAGCTGGTGGTAGCGGCGTCGGAGAAGCCGATAATACGCCCGCCCAAACGGTTTACAGCTGTTTCAAAGCTGAGACGCGTACGGGTGGAAGGTTCAAAAAACAGAGTGGCGCAAACTTTTCCTTCCAGTAATCTCCGGTTAGGTTGTTCGTCAAATTTCTTTGTCAGATTCAGTATTCTCAGAATGTCTTCTTTCGAATAATCTGTGATTGAAACCAAGCTTTTGTTACACATGCTGCTAAATATTTTATGAAGGATTATTGTTGAAAAAAAATCCTCGAAAAAGAAAACTTCTTCGAGGATAAAAATATCTAAAATTAAGGGAAATCATATAAAATACAGGAATTATCACTGTGAAAATAATACTGTTGCATAAAAGACATTGTTCTCATCATCATTCTCTATATTATCTGATACAAATGTAATTACTTTTTTTGAGATACATCATTTAGAGCCTGTTTAAATTTTACCAAAAAAAACGGGGCTTTGAGAAAATTATGGATTATGAATTTGTTTATTTTATACTGAATCTATATGGTGTTATAAAATGTGAAATGTCAGAAGAAAGGTCGGAAAATAATTCATCGTTTCTTGGAATCCGCTAACTTTAGCATTGATATATGTAATAGCAAGTATTTGAACAGCCAATAGGTTTACAAGACTTCAAGTTTACAAGTGTACAAGATTTCAAGTTTACAAGATTATTAGAGTTCTAAAAAAGCGAGACCTCTTGCAACTTAAAATAATAAATGGATATGTGACCTTAATTAATTGAAAATCATGAAGTATAATTTTTGCGGAAATAGCGGGTTGCAATTACCCGAAATATCATTAGGATTATGGCATAATTTTGGTGATGTAGATAGCTTTGATGTGGCTACATCTATGATATTGGCGGCTTTCGATAGCGGGATAACTCATTTTGACCTTGCCAATAATTATGGGCCGCCTCCGGGCAGCGCGGAAACGAATTTCGGGAAGGTGTTGGCGAAAGAGTTGAAAGGGCATCGCGACGAATTAGTCATTTCGTCGAAGGCGGGACATTTGATGTGGGATGGTCCTTACGGTGACGGCGGTTCGCGCAAGTATATAATGGCGAGCATCGATCAAAGTCTGAAGCGTACAGGGTTGGAATATTTCGATATATTTTACTCTCACCGTTACGATCCGCAGACGCCTGTCGAAGAAACGACGCAAGCTTTGATTGACATTGTCCATCAAGGAAAAGCCCTGTATGTGGGAATCTCCAAGTATCCGCCGGAAAAACTGATTCAGGCGTATAATATATTGAAGTCGCGACATGTGCCTTGCCTTATCTATCAGGATAAGTACAGTATGTTAGTTCGTTCTCCGGAGGCGGAGCATATAGCGATTAACGAAAAATACGGCGTCGGGTTTATCGCGTTTTCTCCATTGGCGCAAGGTTTATTGACCGATAAGTACCTGCATGGTATTCCTGAAACGTCCCGCGCCCATAAGAGTCACGGTTTTTTGCAGGAGAGCGAAGTCACGCCTGATGTTATAAGGAAGGCTTCGGCGTTGAATGAATTGGCGTTGCAACGCGGACAGACGTTAGCGGAAATGGCTTTGGCATGGCTGTTGCACAACAGGCATGTGACGTCGGTTATTATCGGCGCCAGCTCTTTGGCGCAATTGAAAGATAACCTGAAAGCCGGAGAAAACACCGATTTCGC
>JAISKQ010000106.1 GCA_031260865.1 Prevotella sp. | reverse complement strand
TCAATGAGCCGGAGCAAGCTTTATTCAAAAGTGAAAACGCTTACCGATAAGTCTATTGTTGAGTTTATCTTAAATTACCGATTGAGAAAGGCGGCGCGTTTGATTATTGAGCAGGACATGTCCATGCTTCAGGTAATGGAGATAATAGGCATCAAAAGCCAATCTTATTTCACAAGCGCTTTCAAAAAAGAATTTGGTGAAACGCCTACGGCTTTCACCGTAAAGCATAAGAAGAAAAATAATACATAAACAACTTTCTATTTATTCTCAAATATAATACTATATATAAATCGATTAGCATTTAGAGCAAAAAATAAAGCAATAAAAGCAACCCGCATAATGTCTATCTAAAACGTAAGAAGAATACTTTTATCACCGAAAATCTTTGAATTACAAATTTACTATAAAAACATGTACATGTAAACTTCTTACGATAATCCTAATTTTACTTCTTACGGGAATCCATATAGTGAGATTATTCATCTGATAAAGAAAGAATAAATATACATATAACCATTTTTAAATCTTTAATCTATTTTTATATGAATCATTCATCAGAGAGTTTTAGAAAGAGATTCAAATGTAGAATCTTTTTGTTACTTCTTCTCGGTTTTATTTCCGCTGCTTCTGCCGGAGCGCAGAATATAATTACCGGAACAGTAACGGATGAAAGTAATGAACCCCTCATAGGAGTCAGTGTCGCCGTTAAGAATACGACCAAAGGGACAATGACCGATCTTGACGGGAAGTATAGTATTACAGTTAATGACCAAAATACGGTCTTGGTATTCTCGCTTGTAGGATATACAAAACAAGAACGTAAAGTAGGTTCACAAACTGTAATTAATATCAGTCTTGCCGAAGACACTAAAGAATTGGACGAAGTAGTCGTTGTCGGGTTTCAGACACAGAAAAAAGTAAACCTGACCGGCGCTATAAGTTCTGTAGGCGCCGACGCTTTTGAAAACCGTCCGGTAACGAACATCGGGCAAGCGTTACAAGGTGTTGTTCCCAATCTGAATATCTCGATGAACGATGGTAAACCAAACACCGTGCCTAATTTCAATATTAGGGGAACTACATCTATTGACTATAATGAAAATGAAGGAAGATGGGAACTTCAGAACGGTTCTCCTTTGATCTTAGTGGACGGCGTGGAAATGTCTGCTACATTAGTCAACCAGTTGAATCCGAACGATATTGAAGGCATGAGCGTTATCAAAGATGCCTCAGCCGCCGCCATCTACGGAACAAAGGCTACATTCGGGGTTATCCTGATAACCACCAAATCGGGTAAATTTAACCAAAAGGGGAAAATAAATTATAGCTACGACCTTTCGTGGGATAAGCCGGCGGCTCTGCCTGACATAATGAATGCCTACGAAATACAGCGCTTCGTGATGCAAAACGCGGAATGGACGTCTATCGGCGGTACAGCCAGCGACCTGGACAAACGGAAAATGGAAGGGATAGAAAGATATATGAGCGATCCGACAAATCCGGATAACAGATATATTATGAATGGTAGCACTATCGTATGGACAGGAAATATGAACCCCTACAAATTAATTGTAAAGGACTGGACACCTACGCAAAAACATAACCTAAGCGTTTCGGGTGGTACCGATAAAGTCGCTTATAACCTGTCATTAGGTTATCTTACCGAAGACGGCATGTATAAAATCGGTAAAGACAAGTATAACCGTTACAACGTATCTACCCATTTTAATGCAAAAGTAACGGACTGGTTTAATGTGGAAGTAAGAGCCAATTATAACCGCAACAGTTACGATGAACCTTATGTGCCCAGTTACAAAGGCAATATCTGGTCGGTATTGAAACAAGACGCCGATAAGAATATTAATATGCCTATCAAGACCTTGGAGTCCGACCCTTGCGGCGAGCAGTGGACGGATAATTTTCTTGCTTGGTATGGTTATGGTTCAAGAACAGTAACAAACCGATGGACTACGGTTTTGGCTGTGTCACCGGAATTTATTGTTATTCCAAAAACACTGAAACTGAAAGCAGATCTTTATTATACGCCGCAGGGAAGAACAATGAGGCGCGTCAACCCATCGCATTACTACATTACCTATACATGGATGCCGGTAAGCGAACAAGCGGAATACAAAGAAAATTTAGGTACTTTGGAAAAAGACGTTACCGACAATTACCAAATCAATGTCTATGCCGATTTCAACAAAACGTTCAAAGGGAATCATACTCTTTCGGCAATCGTTGGGTATAATCAGGAATATGTAGATTATAGCTCATCGGGTCTTTACTTGCACAAGTTATTATCGCCTAACATCTTAAATCCAAGCGCAACGGAAGACCCTACTCTAAATAGAATGGAAACCGAGGCGCAAAGACGGACAGGTAGAGCATTGTTTGGCAGGGTCAATTATAATTTCGCCGGAAAATATTTATTCGAGATGAATGGTCGCTATGACGGCAGCAGTAGATTCACACCCGGTGGACGATTTTTCTTCTTCCCTTCTTTCTCCGCCGGATGGAGAGTATCGGAAGAACAGTTTATGGACTTTTCGAAAAATTGGCTTTCAAACATGAAAATCAGATTTTCGTATGGTAAGTTGGGTAGCCAGCCGGATAGGTATTATCCTTATCAGCCTTTGATGGAATCAGCCGTAGCCAATTACCTGTTGGACGGCAGTTGGCCTAATACGGTGAAAGCTCCCAATTTGATATCTCCTTATCTGACATGGGAAAAAGCGGCTACAACCAACTACGCGATAGATTTGGGTTTCTTTAACAACCGTTTAAATGCTTCGTTGGACGTCTATGAACGCAAAACCACCGATATTTTGGTTGACGGAGGAAGCGCATTCCCGAATTTACTGGGCGTGCAACCGCCACGTGAAAATTCAGGTGTTCTTCGGTCAAGAGGTTGGGAACTGAGCATGAACTGGGCGGACAAACTGACAAATGGTTTGCAATACAACGTAGGGCTTGTGTTGTCGGATGCTACATCCAAAGTATTGAATTATCCATCCAATGCCATAAAAGCGTTAGGTGACTACAACTTCTACACCGGCATGACTGTCGGCGAAATATGGGGTTATGAAACCGGAGGTATCCTGCAAAAGGAAGACCTTACAATTGATGGCAACAAGTATGTTTTTGACGGACCGTACCATACAGGAACCCTTTATCCCGGTGATCCGTGGTATAAAGACTTGAACGGAGACGGAGTTATCAACAGCGGATCTAATACAGCTGACGATCCGGGCGACAGACGTATTATCGGAAACAGCACGCCGCGCTATAACTTTGGCGTTACGCTCGGAGCTTCATGGAAAGGTTTTGACATCAATATGTTGTTTCAGGGGGTTGGAAAACGCGACCTATGGATTGGCAGCACTAGTTATTGGGGCGGCGGAACAAATAACGCCGGCAGTAAATGGATGTATGAACGTTCATGGAAACCGGATCAAACCGACGCGAACTTTCCTCGTTACAGATCAACAGCAGGAGGTCCTTCCGTTCAGACCGGATGGTTGGTCAACGGCGCTTACCTGCGAATGAAGCAGGCGGTATTAGGCTATACAATTCCGACTTCGCTAATAAGAAAACTGCATATTGAAAAATTACGCTTTACCCTATCGGGCTACAACTTGTTTGAAATTACGGAAATTCCGTCTATTCTGGATCCCGACCAAATTTCGGATGCTTATCCTCAGAAGAGGACGATTGCTGTAGGCGCTCAAATAACCTTTTAATTATTATATATAATAAATATAAACAAGGATATGAAAAATTTACTAAAATATATTGCAATCGGTTGCGTGTCAATAGGTTTTACATTAACTTCTTGTAACGACGATTTTATGCAACAAGATCCGAGCCAGGTACTCGCCGAAGGCTCTTTCCTTAAAAACGAAGGAGATTTGCCTCTGTATCTGAATCAACTGTATGATGTGTATGCGACAGGGCATGGAAGAGGTAATGCTTACGATTATCAGCCGCCTTTTTATATTACCAGAGGAAGTAACATTATGTTCGGCGATCTTTTCACCGACAATGCGATGGGATTCTCTAATAGTACGGGTAATATAGTTGACCGTTTGGCAGGTACATGGTCGGTTCCTGCGGCTGAGTCCACTTCGCTTACCAACGCTAACCGTACAGGCTGGTTATGGACTAACCTCCGTACAGTGAATTATTTTTTGAATCATTACCGCGAAGCCGAAAGTTCGGTCAATAATCCGGCTGATTTGAATAAATGGGCTGCCGAAGCCTATTTCTTCAAAGCATGGGATTACTATATGAAGATGGTTGCTTTTGGAGAGGTGCCTTGGTTGGAATCCGACCTGAATATCAATTCTCCGGAGTTATATGCTCCACGTACCTCCCGCACCGAGTTGGCAGACCATGTATTAGAATGTCTTAACTATGCCGTGCAGAATATCGCGACTAACGGAACGGCTGTCGGACGAATCAACCGCGATATGGCGAATTTCCTTAAAGCCCGTTTCTGCTTGTTTGAAGGAACTTTCCGCAAATACCATACTGAATTGAACTTGCAAGGTACTGCCGATAAATTCTTAAAAGAGTGTGAGACAGCTTGCCAAGCCATCGTTGGAAAATATCAGTTATATGATGTGCCAAGTACAGAAGTTGGAAACGACCCTTATTGGCATTTGTTTAAATTGAACGGACTTACCGGCGGTAGTCATAAAGAAGCTATTTTGGCGCGCGTGTATGACGGCGATAAACTGGGACACGGGACATCTCGTTATTTCAATATGAATAGAGGAAATGCCAGTGGACGTTACTGTAAAGGCGCGACGAAGGACTTGGTGGATGAATACCTGTGTATTGATGGTTTGCCAATCACATCAAGTCCGCTTTTCAAGGGCTATGACGGCGACGACTGGCGCGAATTGGATAACCGCGACCCGCGCCTGAAACAAACCATAGTGAAACCCGGTGAATACATCACGATTTTTGAACGTGAATCAGGAACTATCAACCAAACGTTGAACGGGCTTAAATATCCGGAAATCACTTATAACTGTCCTACTGCCAACCAAACGCCTACAGGCGGTCCGTGTGTGACAGGTTATATGTTTATCAAACACTGGACAAATGAACCGATTGATAATGGTAGCACAACAAGCGGAAGTCAAACAGCCCTTATTTTCCGCTATGGCGAAGCTTTGCTGATGTTGGCGGAGGCTAAAGCAGAATTAGGTACAATAACAAATGATGACTTAGATCTTACAGTCAATGCGCTACGCAAACGCGCCGGATTTGATTTTGCTACTTATCCCAATAGTAAGTTGACATTGCAAAACATACCTGCCGATACCAGATTAGACAATCTTTATCAACAGTATGCAGGATATGTTCCTAGCCCTATCATCCGTGAGATACGTCGCGAACGTCGTATCGAAATGGCTTTGGAAGGACAACGCCGTGAAGACTTAGTAAGATGGAAAGCCGGTAAATTTATCGAAAAGCCTGTACGTGGTATGAAGTTTACAGCCGAAAAACAAGCATTGTATAACGGCTCGAATACCAGCAAGGCGAAAAACGCTCCTAAAGCGACCCTTAACGCGGATGTATTCATTGATAGCGAAGGCTTTATCATTGGTTATCCAAAGAGTCCGGGTGTGGCAAACGGAGTAGTGAAATGGGAAGATATGTATTATTTCAATCCGATACCGTTGCAGGAACTTGAATTAAATAAAAATCTTACTCAAAGCCCCGGATGGCAAGACATAAAACGTTAATAAACAACCATCAAACAAAAGAATATGAAAAAAATTATATATTTATCTACCATCTTGATTATCGCCGCAATGGCGATAACCGGATGCGAACCTCAGGGATTTGAACCGGAGAATAATGGGAAAATAACCTCAATCAGCGTTAAGGAAGCCGTTTATGTAAGTACAGGAACGCCATCTATGCAGATTTCACTTAAAGAAAATGTACAGCTGCAACTCACTGTGGCGGTCTTGCCGAAAGACGCGAAAAACCAAAAACTGATATTTACCAACAAGCATCCCGAATTGATGGAAGTAACCGACGCGGGACTTCTTAAGCCGAAAACTGTAGGAATAGACACATTGATAGTCAGCGCTACCGACGGTTCAGGAGTAAGTACAAGATGCGTGGTTAATATTCAGCCTAAATAAGCCTACCGCTATTATATATTATATATCGGCGATTTCGGCTTAGGATATATTTCAATTGAATAATCATTGTTTCTAAATGGGACAAAAGAGAAATTAATTTCTCTTTTGTCCCATTTTATTCCAAGTTTGTCATTCCGACTCATTACCGTATAGGAAATATTAACATAAAAGATGATCTCCTGCATTTACAGGATAATCCAATCCGAAGAAAAACACCTGTATTCCCTCTATAATTTATCACTATTAACCGACTAAATATCAGTTAAAGTGAATCGAAATAAAACTCAAACAGGTCAATAAAGGAGGGAAAGGCGCAGATCAGCAGCAAACTTTGACCCGATTTCAATTCTATCATCCATCAGGGCACGGGATCATAACCGTGACCTCCCCATGGGTGACAACGGAGAATGCGTTTCGTAGCCAACCAAAGTCCCTTAAACGGCCCGTATTTCTTAATTGCCTGTATCGCGTATTCGGAACAGGTGGGCGTATAACGGCACGAAGGCGGCAACATGGGAGAGATGCTATATTTATAGAAATAGACAGGCAATAATAATATACGGGATAACAGCTTCTTCATTCCTGCTCCTCCTCTTTTAGCTTATCGGATAATATGGCGGATGCCTTCTTTATCGACTTCTCTATTTCCTGATAGGTAGGCAGTTCATTTTTAAGATACAGAAAAGCTATATCCATACACTTGTCGTCTGATTCCAATAAACCGATGTATTCAGCCTTATTCAAACGATAAGCTTCTCTTATCAGACGCTTTACCCTATTGCGTTTTACCGCCCGTTTAAATTTCTTTTTAGACACATTAGTCAGGACGGAAATACTCGGACGATCATTCGCCTTGTCTTCCAAGCAATAAACAACCCTTAGCGGATATGCAATAAAAGAGTTCCCCGCGGCGAACAATCTATCAATAGACTTCGTTCGGCAGAGTTTCTCTTCTTTGGGGAAGGTATTTCTATATGTGTCTTTATTTTCCATTCAATAATAAGCATACAAAGATACATCAATATTCTTTAACGGTAAACAGTGAGCAGCAAATAGCCATGACAAACATTGGGTAATATTACAGATAGTTATATAAAAAAAACAGCTACCTTTGTCCCCGTTTAATAAAAAGGTTATCATTGTGAAGGAAATATGGCAACATACAAACTTCACATTCTTAAAAAATTCGCACTTATGAAACGAAGCATGATTTTTGTCAAATCACCAAAGTCCATGATAATAAAAATCATGCAAGTTCCATATGGCGCCTAAAATCAAAATTATTATCATATGAAAATGGTAAAAGGCATCTTTATCATTCTTCTGTTTTATTTCCTCGGACAAGGGATCAGCTACCTTATCAATGGTTTTGTGCCCGGAAATATTCTCGGAATGATTCTATTATTCCTCTGTCTTTACTTCAAAGCTATTAAGCCCGATTATGTAAAGGATGTCGCCAACGCGTTTACCCGTAATATGGCTATTTTCTTTATTCCCGCGGGAGCAGGTTTGCTGGGTTCTTACGGGATTATCAGTAAATTCTGGATGTCTATCCTCATTGTTTGTTCGGTGAGTACAATCTTGGTAATCGCCGTGGTGGCTATTGTTCAACAACAAATGGAGGGACGAAAAAAATGAAAGCGTTATTTGAATCCACCGAGTTTATCCTGTTGCTCGTATTCGGCAGTTATCTGTTTGGACAATGGGTTTTCAAAAAAACAAAGTTCGGGCTGCTTCATCCGTTGATTATCGCCATCGCCATTATCATCGCTTTCCTGAAAATATCGGGTGTTGATTATCAAACATTTGAGCAAGGGAGCAGTTTTGTGACCTTCATGCTGGGACCTTCGGTAGTGGCGTTGGGATATGTGCTGTACGAACAGCTTGACTACCTGAGGGGAAACGTTGTATCTATTCTTTTATCTATTTTTATAGGCAGTGTCGTGGGGATTATCAGTGTCATCCTTCTGGCAAAGGTAACGGGTGCCGATGAGATATTGATTCACACCCTCGAACCGAAATCCGTCACTACGCCCATCGCGATGAGTATTGCTCAACAATCGGGAGGGAATGCTTCCCTGACGGCGGTTATTGTTTTGTTCTGCGGCATATTCGGCAGTATTGTGGGACCTCCCATATTGCGTCTTCTGGGAATCAAAAGCAGTGTGGCGAAAGGCTTGGCGATGGGCGCTTCCGCGCATGGCGTAGGCACGGCTAAAGCAATGGAAATGGGTATGATAGAAGGCGCGCTCAGCGGATTGGCTATTGGACTGATGGGAGTGATGACAGCCCTGCTGATTCCTATTGTAAATCAGCTGCTTTAAGATGTCGCGAGGGGTGACGCAAGCGCTGGTTTGTCATTTGTCAACCTGCTCAAGGCAACGTTCTCGTTAGAGCGGAGTATTCCATAAAGAGATGCCGCACATTATAGTAGCCTACACAAGGTACAACGCTCTGTCGGAGAGCATACCTCTGTAGGCAGTACGCTCAGCGTACTGTTCTAAATGCGCAATCATCAATCCTGCCTGCATCGCAGGCAAACCGTGTTTTGTATAATAGAAATAAACTATCTTTGTACATAGTTTAATCTTCAAAACAATTTTCTTTATGGCGAACTCTTATACTCAATTGTATGTGCAAATGATATTTGCCGTCAAAAACAGGCAACATATTATTCTTCCTGAAAATAAAGACAAAATTGAAAAATACATTTGTGGAATAGCCTCCAATATAAATTGTAAACCTATTGCTATTTATTGCAATCCGGATCATGTGCATTTGTTCGTAAGCATAAAGCCGATAGTTTGTATAGCCGATACTATTAGGAATATAAAGTCATTTTCAAGTCGTTATATTAACGAAAATCATTTGATAGGAGATCATTTTGAGTGGCAATCCGGATATGGCGCTTTTACTTATGGACAGTCGCAGTTAGATCAGGTAAAAGACTATATTGCCAATCAAGGCAATCATCATAAAAAGAAAACCTTTAAGGAAGAATACTTGGCTTTATTAAAAGTATTTCAAATTGAATATGACGAAAGATATGTATTTGATTGGATATATTAATAGGTTTGCCTGCGATGCAGGCAAGGAGGAGAGGCAGGTACTCGTTTGCCAGTACGCTTAGCGTACTGGTTAGTTAGGTGTGCTCTCTACCGAGAGCAAAAATAAAAGAAAATAGTTGTATTTTTGCATTGTAATATCCTTAGTCACTGTTAGCTATGACGAACTTTAGGGTTCTGTTTTTTAATAATCTTTTGATATTCAAAAATCGCTTTTCTTATTATTCACAGGCTTTCGTCCTACGAAAATGATGGTATTGAACGATGTCAATTTCTACAACTTTTCGCATGGATTAATAGGCTAAAGCCGAAATCGTTTTTATTGTTGGCTCAGACAGCTCTCGTTAGAGAGCATACCTCTGTAGGCAGTACGCTCAGCGTACTGTAAAAATGCCAACCATCAACCCTGCCTGCATCGCAGGCAAACCGTGTCTATTACGCCAAATTCCTTACAATAACAAAATAGAAAACACACGATAAAAGCCAAACTCTTTCTTTTTAATTACCTTTGCAAAGATATTGAGGTTGAAAACAATCGATATATTAACTTGTAACTTGTTACTTGTAACTCATAACTAAATAATTATTAATTATATGGCATCTTTCTTGCAAGTAGATGGATTAACAAAGAGCTTTGGCGACTTAGTCCTGTTTCGCGACATATCGTTCGGCATCGCCGAAGGCGAACGCGTCGGGCTGATAGCCAAGAACGGCTCGGGGAAAACAACATTATTGAATATCCTTGTGGGAAAAGAATCGTACGACAGTGGTTCGGTCGTTTTCCGCAGAGACCTGCGCGTTGCCTATCTGGAGCAAGACCCGGCGTATCCGGAAGAATTGAGCGTGCTGGAAGCCTGTTTCCATTCCGGAAATGAGATTACAAATCTGATTGCCGAATACGAAAGGGTGATCAACTCTCAAGACCATACCCATTTGGACGCCATCCTTCAAAAGATGGACATATTGCAAGCTTGGGACTATGAGCACCGGGCGAAGCAGATTCTCGCCCAATTGAAAATCACCGACTTTGACCAACAGATATCGCAACTATCCGGCGGGCAGCTCAAGCGGGTGGCGTTGGCGAATGTACTGATTACCGAACCCGACCTGATTATATTGGATGAGCCGACCAACCACCTTGACTTGGATATGGTGGAATGGCTCGAAGAATATTTGCAACGTTCGCGCCTCAGCCTGTTGATGGTGACGCACGACCGTTATTTCCTCGACAGGGTGTGCAACGAGATTATCGAAATAGACCAACAACAACTGTATCAGTACAAAGGAAACTATTCCTATTATCTCGAAAAAAGGGATGAACGCGTCAGCGCGCAAAACGCGGAATTAGACAGGGCGAATAACCTGTTGCGCAAAGAACTGGAATGGATGCGCCGCCAGCCGCAGGCGCGCGGCACAAAGGCTAAATCCCGCATCGACGCCTTCTATGATTTGGAGAAGAAGGCGCAGCAGGCACGCGACGCCGGCAATGTGCGGTTGCAGATGAAGGGCGCTTATATAGGCAATAAGATTTTCGAGGCTGAACATGTGTATAAAGCTTTTGACGACATTAAGATACTCGAAGACTTCAATTATGTGTTTGCCCGCTACGAGAAACTCGGTATCGTAGGGAATAACGGAACAGGTAAATCGACCTTTATAAAAATGCTGATGGGCGAAGTGGCTCCCGACAAAGGAGGCTTCGACATCGGCGAAACCGTGAAGTTCGGTTATTACAGTCAGGATGGCTTGAAATTCGACGAACAGATGAAAGTGCTTGACGTCATTCAGGATATAGCGGAAGTGATCGACTTGGGCAACGGTAACCGCCTGACCGCTTCGCAGTTCCTGCAACATTTTCTGTTCCCGCCCGAAAAGCAGCATAACTTTGTATATAAACTTTCGGGAGGGGAAAAACGCCGTCTCTACCTGTGTACGGTACTGATTACCAACCCTAACTTCTTGGTGCTGGATGAGCCTACCAACGACCTCGACATTGTCACGCTGAATATATTGGAAGAATATTTGCGGCAGTTCAAAGGCTGTGTAATCGTGGTATCACACGACCGCTACTTTATGGATAAGGTGGTGGATCATTTGCTCGCTTTTCAGGGGAATGCCAATATAAAAGATTTTCCGGGCAATTATACGGAATACCGTGAGTGGAAAGAAGTGCAGGATTCGTTGGAAAAAGAGAAGATACAGGCTGCCAAACCCCGGGAAGAAAAGCCGCGGTCGGCTCAGTCCAAAGCGGAAAAGAAAAAGCTCACGTTCAAGGAAAAGCGTGAATTTGAAGAACTGGACGCGCTGATACCTCAATTAGAGGAAGAAAAATCGAAGCTCGAAAAAGAGTTGTCCAGTGGTATGTTATCTACGGACGAATTGCTGTCGAAGTCGAACCGTATCAGTGTGCTGATTGACGAGATTGACGAAAAGACAATGCGCTGGATGGAGTTAAGCGAGTATATGTGATTATATTTCAGGGTGATGAAATCGTTTTACAGAATAAAACATTAAGAAAAAGTATATGTGTAAATTTTGATATTACAAGATATAAGTTGTATCTTTACAACAGAAATATCAGTACCGTTATTCGGTTAACATATTTGGATTGGGGTGTCCTCGGTCGGGAAAGGGTTACTATTACTGTAACTCTTTTTTTATGGTAATATTTTTAATCCATGTTTCTTACCAGATTGCGTATAAATTTTAGGTTCAATAATGTTGAACGCAAGATTTACAGAATCTTTGTCTAAAACATATCTTGTTATCGGATAAGCAGCAAGATCAGAAATTTGCAAGCCGATAATATTTTCCTTTTTGTCCTTAAATACAAAACTTTTAAAGTATTTCTTTATTCTTTCCGGTTTAACAAAATATGTACCCCTATCCAAAACTTCATTATAATAATTGAGTAGTGAAGTATCTTCTTTTTTTCCTCGTTTCTCTGCATAGACATGCAATTCAATCTCTTTTTCCGGCTGAGCATCCAAAAAAAAGATGGTTCTTTCAATGATATAGGAAAGAGATAGTGCATAAACATCTCCGAGACGACCGTATTTTCTTATGTATGATTCTTTCAGTATGCTACAAGAAACGACCGTATAAGTCCCATTTGCCATTATATAATTTAGATTCTCGTAAAAAGATTTTTTCTTATCAAGGTCAAATAAAATTTCAAATCCTTTCTCACACTTCCGAATATCTCGTGAGTGAAGTATTACCTTCTTGTCATTCCAATACTTTTGTTTCATCTCAACAATTTCAGAACCCATTGTGAGATAATCCTTTTCGGAGATAAGGACACCGCATAATGTAAATATTGGAAATGCTGTATCAAAATTGGCTAAATTCTGATCTCCACATTCGTCTATGAATAAGAAATATTTCATTGATGATATTTTTAAATAGTTCGTTTAATCCATGAACGATAATAGATATAAAAATACAACTAATAATTTTAATACATGACAAAAATACTAATCTTTATAAAGGTCTTTTCCAAATAAAATAATAGTTATTTAACGGATTAATTAATAATTAAATATATTTTTGTATATACTAAGATTTAATAATCGAATTGAAAAACAATGTTGATTACGAACAAGCACGATGACAATATTTACACAGTTTACAAGTCTATGTGAGTAAATGATACCTCTAAAAACCTCAACGTTGATATTTCTACCGCCGCCAAAATAGTTTAGATCCGATATTGTAATTATCTTTGTAAAAATATAAAACAGATGCTTAAACCCGGACCTATCGGTATATTTGACTCGGGATACGGGGGGCTGACCATTTTATCGGAGATACAAGCCCTTATGCCCCAATACGATTATTGCTATCTTGGCGATAACTCCCGCGCGCCTTATGGTTCGCGCTCCTTTGAGGTGGTGTATGAATTTACCAAACAGGCTGTGGAAACATTGTTCGACATGGGGTGCAACCTCGTCATTCTGGCATGCAACACCGCGTCGGCAAAAGCATTACGTACCATTCAGCAAAATGACCTGCCGCGTATCAACCCCGAGAAACGGGTGCTGGGCGTTATCCGTCCTACGGCGGAAATCATAGGGTCGGTGACTAAAAGCCGTCATGTAGGCATCTTGGGGACGGCGGGTACTATCCAATCCGAATCTTATCCCATCGAGATAAACAAGCTGTTTCCGGATATAAAAGTAACGGGCGAGGCTTGCCCGATGTGGGTTCCGTTGGTCGAAAACCGCGAGTACGAAAGCGAAGGCGCGGACTATTTTATCAGAAAAGACCTGAATAATATACTATCCAAAGACCCTCGTATCGATACGTTGATACTTGGCTGCACGCATTATCCCTTGTTGCTGGACAAAATCAGGAAGTTCCTGCCGCGGGGAGTGTCGGCTTTGTCGCAAGGCGAGTATATTGCCCGCAGCTTGCAGGACTACCTGCGTCGTCATCCGGAGATGGATGATGTATGTACCAAAGGGGGCGTTTCCCGCTACTTCACCACCGAATCATCCCAAAAATTTTCGGACGCGGCCACCATCTTCTTAAATAAAGAGATAGAGGTAGATCATATCACGTTGGAGTGATAGGGGCTTGTTGGTAATTTTTACCGCGCGCAATCACAGATTGCTTGCCTTCCTTTTGCCCAAAGCCGCAAAAGGAAGCAAAAACGCTTTAACACCCGACGAGACCTCGACGACGCGTTCGTATAAAATAATAAATGAATGTCGGTTATAATACCTAAGTCAAATAATTTAGTCTTCGTCATTGCGAGGAGGAACGACGAAGCAATCCATATCAACTGTTTGGATT
>JAISKQ010000174.1 GCA_031260865.1 Prevotella sp. | reverse complement strand
TTGGACGACAATGTGGGTTATATTTATTATGGCAGTTTTTCGAGCGGCATAGGCGACGGAAACATCAATCAGGTACTTGACCGCATGGCGATATGCGATGGTATCATACTGGATATTAGAAACAATGGCGGCGGACTGATGACAAACAGCGATAAACTGGCTTCCCACTTCTTTAATGAGAAAACATTAGTTGCCTATATGCGGCACAAGACGGGTAAAGGTCATAACGACTTCTCTGACCCGTATAAAATATATGTTGAACCGTCTAATGGAGTAAAATACCAAAAGAAGGTCATCGTGTTGACGAACCGCGGTTGTTTTAGCGCGGCTAACGACTTTGTAAACGAGATGCGCTATGCTCCCAATGCCATAATCATCGGAGACCGTACAGGAGGCGGCAGCGGCCTGCCTTTTTCATCGGAACTGCCCAACGGATGGTCGGTACGTTTCTCCGCGTCCCCAATATTGGACGCGGAGCAAGAACAACTCGAATTTGGTATTGACCCGGATGTAAAAATAGATATGACCGATGAAGATATGGCTAAAGGAATAGATACTATTATAGAAAAAGCGAGGGAATTGATAAAAAAGCAATAAATAATTATCATTTTAAAACTAAAATTCCTAAAAATAAACACACATAACTTCAATACTTTAATAAAAAATGTTGTAAAACATATATATGAAAACAAAATGATTGCAGGAAAAGCACCTTGTATCAAATTCCTTTTTTCTAATTTTGCATCAAAATATAGTAGCTAACAAAATAAACCTATAAAAGAATCATAACCATGCCAAAAATCACGAAAGAAGCGGCTTTGAAGTACCATAGAAATGGGAGACCGGGTAAAATTGAAGTTGTACCGACAAAACCACACAGTACACAAACCGATTTATCCCTTGCCTATTCTCCGGGAGTTGCCGAACCATGTCTCGAAATCGAGAGAGATCCGCAATTAGCATACGAATATACCACAAAAGGAAACTTGGTCGCGGTTATTTCAAACGGCACGGCGGTACTGGGATTAGGAAATATCGGCGCTCTTGCCGGTAAACCGGTTATGGAAGGAAAAGGGTTATTGTTTAAGATATATGCCGGAATAGATGTTTTCGACATTGAAGTGGATGAAAAAGACCCTGAAAAATTCATACAAACGGTCAAAGCTATCGCCCCCACATTCGGCGGTATCAATTTGGAAGACATAAAAGCTCCCGAATGTTTCGAAATAGAAAAACGGTTGAAAGAAGAGCTTGATATTCCGGTAATGCACGACGACCAGCATGGAACAGCTATTATTTCCGCCGCGGCATTATTGAATGCCCTTACTGTGGCGGGCAAAGATATATCAAACATAAAGCTTGTTGTGAACGGAGCCGGCGCTTCCGCCGTCGCCTGTACCAAATTGTACATGAAATTCGGCGTAAAAAAAGAAAACATAATAATGTGCGACAGCAAAGGCGTGTTGACTACCAAACGCACGAATTTGACCGAATCAAAAAAAGAATTCGCGATTGATAGCGACCTTACTACTCTGGATGAGGCAATGGAAGGCGCGGACGTATTTTTGGGATTATCCACAGCCGACGTCCTGACAAAGGAAATGGTACGCAAAATGAATGACAGCCCTATCGTTTTCGCTTTAGCCAACCCTAATCCCGAAATAGCATACGAAGAAGCGATGGCTTCGCGGGACGACATTATTTTTGCCACAGGACGTTCCGATTATCCGAATCAGGTGAATAATGTCCTCGGTTTTCCATATATCTTCAGAGGAGCGCTTGATGTAAGGGCAACCACTATAAACGAAGAAATGAAATTGGCGGCATCTAAAGCGATAGCCGGTTTGGCAAAAGAATTAGTACCCGATGTAATCAATACGGCTTACGAAATAAAGAAATTAACATTCGGAAAAGATTATATTATACCTAAACCATTAGATCCAAGACTACTTACAACCGTATCCACGGCTGTGGCAAAAGCTGCCATGGAAAGCGGCGTGGCTCGTAAGCCGATTACGGATTGGGAAGAATACCAGAACAGTATTTCGGATATGATGGGTTATAGCAATCAACTCATTCACAGCCTCACAGCAGTGGCTAAGAGTGAACTGAAACGTGTGGTATATTGCGAAGGAAACCACGTAAATACAATAAAAGCCGCTATAATAGCCCAAAAAGATCGTTTATGCGAACCTATATTGTTAGGTAGTGAAGATCGTATCAGGTATATAGCAAAAGAAAACGGATTAGAACTCAATGGCATTAAGATAGTCAATCACAGAAATATATCGGAAGATGTACGCCGTAGCTATTATGCCGAATTGTTGAGTAAAAAGAAATCCAGAGAAGGAATCCGCTATCAGGAAGCTTTTGAAAAAATGAGCGACCGCAACTATTTCGGTATGATGATGGTGGAAACAGGCGACGCTGACGCTGTTATCACCGGTATTTACAGCCATTATCGCGAATTTGCGAAAACGGCGCTGGAAGTTATCGGATTACGACCTCAATATAAACATTTCGCAGCCATGCATATCGTTCAAACGAAAAGAGGTCCGTATTTTTTAGCGGATACACTAATCAATCGTTGGCCAGAAGAAGATGTCCTTATCGAAATCGTAAAATTGGCGCATGACACGGTAAAATACTTTGTGACAGAACCCGTTATGGCTATGTTATCTTTTTCTAACTACGGCGCGGATGATAACGGCAGCCCGAAAAATATATCAAATGCGATTAGGTATTTTCACGAAAACTATCCGGATTATAACATTGATGGTGAAATGCAATTAAACTTTGCCATGAATAAGGATTTGAGGGATCGTACTTTTCCATTTAACACACTGAAAGGAAAAGATGTGAATACATTGATCTTCCCGAACCTCAGTTCAGCGAATATTTCAAGCAAATTGCTTATGGAATTGGGAATCGCAGGCGAAAATATAGGTCCTATCCAAATGGGATTGCGCAAACCGGTTCATTTTACCGATATAGAAAGTTCGGTACGCGATATAATAAACCTTACGACTGTGGCTGTCGTGGATGCTATTGCAAATGGCAGAAGAGACGATTAGGAAGAACTTATAGGAAAATATTGAAAACCTGCTGAATTTGATTCAGCAGGTTTTTTTACCTATATATTTATTATCATGTTTAAACTAATAGAAACAGATATAGACAAATTATTTATTGCATATCTTGTATTAACGTTTATCATTCAATTGTTTAGCCGATCACTTATTTATATAACCATTGTTAGCGCTATTTGTGTATTATTGATGATATATGTTTTTATTCGTAATTATAAATCATGGGATGAAAATATTATCAAAAGAGCATTTTTAACTATTCTAGCGACTATTTTACTTACGTTTTCTTATTATATATCGCCTTATTTTTTATACTAATCGGCAGTAAAAAATGTAAATAAAAACTCCTATAAAATGAATTTCTAATGACTAAAATAAACGAGGCTACCTTGGTTCAGGGTAGCCTCGTTTATTATAGCAAACTTTTCATTACTTCTTCCATTGTTCGTACCGCGTTGTCCCAGTTGAAGCGCAATACATAATTATGTCCGCGTTTGGCTATATTCATCCGATAATCATCATCATTTATTAAAAAGCGGATACGATCAGCCATCATTTCCGCGTTACCGGGTTCAACTAACAAGGCGGTTTCTCCTTCAAAGGCATATTCTTTGTGCCCTTCAATATCCGTACACACTAAAGCGCACCCGCAAAGCATCGATTCCAC
>JAISKQ010000063.1 GCA_031260865.1 Prevotella sp. | reverse complement strand
GAAAATGTGGAACGTGTGGCCGGCGAAACCAAATGGTCTTTTATCGGGCTTTTCTTCTATTCCCTCGAAGGAATCATCGCCTTCTCCACCCGTCCGTTGGTTATCGCGTCCCTATTCGGTATATTATTTTGTATTATCGCTTTCGTGATGATTTGTTTTGTGATATTCAAGAAGTTAGTATTTGGCGATGATGTACAGGGTTACACCTCTACTATATGCGTCATCTTTTTCATAGGAGGCATCCAACTTTTCTGTTTAGGTATTTTGGGGCAATATTTATCCAAGACATATTTGGAGACCAAAAAGCGTCCAATCTATATAGTAAGAGAGAAAGCATAATACTTTGTTTTGCAACCTTAAGATACCAAATTATTATAATTTGGTATTTTATTTTTGTATTTTTGAAATAAAAGATTAATTTTGCGCCCATTGTCAGTAGGGCGTTAATAACGCCTGTCCGTGGTGGCTTTGACAATGTGCCACAATCTTATCGGAAACAATAGACAATAGAAAGAAATAGCTTAATTTTAAAATAAAAATATGAGTACTTCCGCTCTTTTTTTAGTAGTTTTTGTAACGGGAATAGCATTGGTCTGCGCAGGTTTGGGCATGGCGTTGTTATTATCTCCGAAATCATTCAACACCCAAAAAGGCGAACCCTACGAATGTGGCGTTCCCACTCACGGGACTTCATGGATGCAATTCAAAGTAGGTTATTACCTTTACGCGATCTTATATCTAATGTTTGACGTGGAGGCGATATTCTTGTTTCCTTGGGCTACGGTTGTAAGGCAATTGGGAACGCCCGGACTATATAGCATCTTGTTTTTCATCTTAATATTGGGTCTGGGCTTAGCTTACGCCTGGAAGAAAGGAGCTTTGAAATGGAAATAAAAAACATATATATAAAAGGTATTCCGAACGAAGAATTTAAGGATAACGAATATCTTGAAGATTATATAAAAGAACTGAACGAAGGCGGAACGCCGATCGTTGTCGGCAAATTAGACGACCTTGTTAACTGGGGACGTTCAAATTCCGTTTGGCCGTTAGCCTTTGCCACAAGTTGTTGCGGTATTGAGTTTATGGCGTCAGCGGCGGCTCGCTACGATTTGGCGCGTTTTGGTATGGAAGTGACGCGCAACAGCCCTCGTCAGGCTGATACGATGGTAGTGGCGGGTACGATTGTACACAAAATGGCTCCCCTGTTGAAACGGGTGTACGACCAGATGGCAGAACCTAAATATGTGGTCGCCATGGGAAGTTGCGCTATTTCGGGAGGCCCTTTTGTCGACTCATATCATGTGGTGAAAGGCATCGATGAAATAATACCGGTGGATGTGTATGTGCCGGGATGTCCTCCTCGTCCCGAAGCTTTGTTTTATGGCTTAATGCAATTGCAGCGTAAGATTAAAGTAGAACGGTTTATGTTTAAAGTAAAGAAATAGTTGCGGATTACGAGTTGCAAGTAACGAGAAAGTCGTGCTTGTTTCATACAACCTGTAACTCGTAACCTATGACTTGTAACTAAATATAGTTGATGGAAAATATCAAGAAACTAATTCTGGAAGCTGTACCTGAGGCGGTAATCGAAGACAAGACTCCCCTCACGGTAACCGTAGAACCCGATAAATTGCACCATTTGGCGAAAACGCTTCGTTATAACGCGGAGTTTCCGTTTGACTACCTTGCCATGTTGACAGGTATGGACTGGGGCGAAAAATTAGGAGTCATCTATCTCTTATCTTCGTCAAAGGACTTGTCGGTGGAGCTTGCCGTTAAAACCGGAACCGCCGATCGCGAAAAACCATTGTTGTATTCGGTGACCGACCTGTGGGAAACGGCTCATTATAACGAGCGTGAAGTGTTTGCCATGCTTGGTGTCCGTTTTATCAACAATCCCGATATGCGTCGTTTCTTCCTTAATTCCGACTGGGTTGGTTTCCCGTTGCGAAAAGATTACGACCCCAATCCGGTGATAAATACGCTTAACTTAGAAAGTAAAGATATTATCGATATTGCTCCCCGCATAACGGAAGCTCCTAACGGCGAGCTGAAAGAAGATACTGTCGAAATCTTTGAAAAGGATGATTATATCATAAATATAGGACCGCAACACCCTTCAACACACGGCGTTATGCACTTCCGCGTGGCGTTGGACGGCGAGATTGTGAAAAAAATTGATGTCCACAGCGGTTATATTCATCGGGGAATTGAAAAACTAAGTGAAAAATTGACTTATCCTCAAATCCTGCACTTTACCGACCGTTTAGACTACCTTTCGGCTAACATCAACCGCCACGGCTTGTGTATGTGCGTGGAAAAGGCAGCCGGAATAGAAATATCCGAAAGAGCGCAATATATCCGTACCATCATGGACGAATTGAATCGTATCGATTCCCACCTTGTGGCATGGGGTACGATGTGCATGGACTTGGGCGCTACCACCGCGTTCATCTACGGGATGCGCGAACGTGAGGATATTCTTAAGATATTTGAAAAAACAACAGGCGGCCGCCTGATTATTAATTATAATGTAGTAGGTGGAGTCATGTTTGATATTCATCCCGATTTTCAGAAGGATGTCAAAGCATTTATTCCGGTGATGCGCAAAGCGCTAAAAGAATATCACAACTTGTTTACAGGCAACGTCATCGCTGTGGGGCGTATGAAAAATATTGGGATATTATCCCGTGACGCGGCCATCTCGTATGCCGTCACAGGTCCTGCCGGTCGCGCGTCGGGATTCTCTTGCGACCTGCGCAAACATAAACCCTACGCGTTATACGGCAAGGTTCAGTTCAAAGAAGTTATCCGTGAAAAGGGAGATGCCTTTGCCCGTTACCTGAACCGTTTGGATGAAATAGAAGAATCATTAAAAATCATAGAACAACTTATCGATAACATCCCCGAAGGCGAATTTCAGGCGAAAACAAAAGCCATTATCAAGCTGCCCGAAGGACAATACTATCAGCGGGTTGAAGCCGGACGAGGAGAGTTTGGCGTATATATCGAAAGCCGAGGCGATAAAACGCCTTATCGCTTGAAGTTCCGTTCTCCGTCGATGGCCGCCGTTTCGGTGATGCCGTTGATTTGTAAAAATGAGAAAATCTCAGACTTTATCGGTATCGGTGGTTCTATGGACTATGTGATTCCGGATATTGACCGTTAATCAAGATTATTTATTTTATCAATATAAAAGATATATGTTGTTAAACTATTCACGACCGTTAGAACTGTCAGGATTGCTAAAAACTTTTGACGCGTTTTTGACTGAAAATCTACCTACATGGGCGGTTTTGGCTATAGAGTTTGTGCTTATCGGAATTGTGCTGATGACGTTGTACGCCGTTTTAGCCTTGATGCTGATATATGTGGAACGAAAAATAACAGCCTTTTTTCAGGCTCGTTTAGGTCCTAACCGCGTAGGTAAGTACGGGATAATCCAGAGTGTAGCCGATATGATCAAGATATTGCTCAAGGAGATTATCCATGTTAATAAGTCCGACAAATTTTTGTTCTTCGCCGCTCCTTTCTTTATGATTGTGGCGTCTATGCTTACATTCGGGGCTTTACCCTTCGGCGAAGGTCTACAAGTGGTAGATTTTAATATCGGCGTGTTTTATGTCATCGCTGTTTCGTCACTGGGTATTATCGGCGTATTGCTTGCCGGATGGTCAAGTAATAACAAATATTCGATGATCGGGGCAATGCGAAGCGGGGCGCAGTTTATAAGTTATGAACTTTCCGCCGGACTCGCGTTGATGACGATAGTGGTGTTGTCCGGCACAATGAGTTTCTCCCAGATTATACAGGGACAAACATATATCCACCAGTGGAATATAATAGCGGGACATGTTCCTGCCATCATAGCGTTCATCATCTATTTGATTTCGGGACACGCCGAAACCAATCGCGGCCCTTTCGACTTACCGGAAGCCGAATCCGAGTTGACCGCAGGTTATCATACCGAGTATTCGGGTCTGCAATTCGGGTTTTTCTATCTGGCGGAGTACTTGAATATGTTTATTATCGCCGGCATTGCCACCACCGTATTCTTGGGCGGATGGATGCCTATCCAAATAGAAGGATGGGACACATTCAATCAGGTTATGAATTATTGCCCGTCTTTTATATGGTTCTTAGGTAAAGCGATGTTCCTTGTGTTCTTGAGTTTGTGGGTGAGATGGACATTTCCTCGTTTGCGTATCGACCAGTTGTTGAACCTTGAATGGAAATATTTATTACCTATTAATATGGTAAATATCCTGTTGATGGTAGTTCTTGTTTTATTGGGTTGGACACTGAAATAATAAATTATAGTATAAGAAGATGAGTTCAGTATCAGAATATTTTTCAGGTTTATTTGGAGGTATCGGATCCCTGCTGACAGGGATGAGAGTGACGTGGGGTGAATTGTGGAAAAAGAAAATCACAGAGCAATACCCTGAAAACAGGGCGACGCTCGTTATTCCCGAACGCACCCGCGGCGAATTGACAATGCCTCACGACGAAAACAACGAACATGCTTGTACAGCTTGTGGTATTTGCCAGATGAATTGTCCGAATGGAACAATTCAGGTTTTTTCTAAAACGATAGAAACGGAAGACGGCAAGAAAAAGAAAATTCTCGACAGGTATACATACGACTTGGGAATGTGCACTTTCTGTAATGTATGCGTGATTTCTTGTCCGTCGAACGCGATAGCTTTCTCGAACGCCTTCGAAAACGCGGTGTTCACCCGACGCAAATTGGTTGAACAGTTGAACCAAGAAGGATCGAAACTTCGTGAAAAGAAGAAAGAACCGAAACCGGAAGTCAGCCAACCGGTGGCGAAAGCCGAAAGAGCTGTGCATGAAGATAACAAGACCGCGCCGGCTTCAAAACCTGAAGAAAATCCGAAAGCGGTTGAGTTAGATAACAAAAGTGGAAACGATAAAGAATAAAACATACGATAATCAATAGATTATTATGGCAGAACAAATTATATTTTACATTTTAGCGGCGGTAATCGTCATCTGCTCTTTTATGGCAGTCACTACTCAAAAGATTATCCGCTCGGCGACGTTCCTGTTATTTGTCTTGTTAGGCACGGCAGGCTTATATCTGTTGCTGAATTATGAATTTCTTATGGGCGTGCAGATAGCTGTATATGCGGGAGGCGTGATGGTCTTGTTCATTTTTGCTATTCTGTTGACAAACGAACCGGGTAAGGATATAAAGTTTGAGAAACCGGGCAAGATGTTCGTGGCGGCGATTGCTTCGCTTGCAGGATTAGGTATTTGCGGGCATATCATTTTTAATAATGTGAATAAATTCTATACTTATGTGACGCAGGGAGAAATGCCGATGCAGGATGTAGGTATGGCGATGATGGGTACGGACAAATATCAGTATTTATTACCTTTCGAAGCAATCAGTATATTGCTGCTGGCTTGTATAGTCGGAGGTATAATGATTGCTAAAAAGAAGTAAAACAAAGGGTCGCGAGTTGCTGGTTACAAGAAGTAACCGTAATTCGTTATAAGAACCTCTAATTGGAATATAAATAATAATGAAATAAAACCGTTACGGTTTCATGTTGAGTAAACTTAAGGATAGTAAAACTCGTGACTTGTGACTCGTAACTCGTAACTAAGAAAATATGGGAGAATTTATAACCGGTTTATTTTCAGGGCATGTGCCGATTGAGGCATACTTAGCTGTAAGTACCCTAATGTTTTTTGCGGGAGTATATGGATTCCTTTCGCGCAAGAACATGCTTATGGTTCTGATTTCCATCGAACTAATGCTTAACGCCGCGGATCTCAACTTTGTGGTGTTCAACCGCTATCTATATCCGGGACAGATGGAAGGCTTTTTCTTCACACTGTTCGCTATCGGTGTGGCAGCGGCGGAAACCGCTGTGGCGATAGCCATTATTATCAATATATACCGCAATGTGAAGAGTATATATATAGATGAAAACATAAATACAATGAAAAATTAAGCAAGGAAACAGCAACAACAAGATATGGAACATTTTAATTATACATATTCAATACTAATAATTGCTTTGCCGGCTATTATGTTTCTTATACTGGGACTGGGCGGCAAATACATGAAACCTATTGTCACCGGGATATTAGGCACGCTGTCGCTAAGTGTGATGGCTGTGTTGTCCTATATAACGGCTTACCAGTACTTCTTTGTGGATGGTAAAGTAGATGGCGTTTATCAGGCGGTTCATACGGCTTTCACATGGCTTCGGTTTACCGACTCCCTGCACATCGATTTAGGAATATATCTTGATCCCATTTCGGTGATGATGCTTGTCGTTATCACTACGGTATCGTTGATGGTACACATCTACAGTTTAGGGTATATGAAAGGGGAAAAGGGTTTCCAACGCTATTACGCGTTCCTTTCTTTGTTTAGCTTTGCTATGTTAGGTTTGGTGGTCGCGACCAATATCTTCCAAATGTATATTTTCTGGGAGCTTGTGGGTGTATCTTCATTCCTGCTTATCAGTTTTTATTACGTAAAACCATCGGCGGTGGCTGCTTCTAAGAAAGCGTTCATTGTCACACGTTTCGCCGACTTCTTCTTCCTTGTGGGTATTTTATTATTATCATATTTTACAGGGACATTCGATTTCGCCACATTAACGGCATCGGATGCTTCCATTTGCATTTCATCCACCGCGGGCGCTTCATTCCTTGGCATGTCTGTCTTGTCATGGGCGATGTTGCTTATCTTTATGGGCGGCGCCGGAAAATCGGCGATGATGCCGTTCCACATCTGGTTGCCGGACGCGATGGAAGGCCCTACTCCCGCCTCGGCTCTGATACACGCCGCCACGATGGTTGTAGCCGGAGTATTTTTAGTAGCGCGTTTATTTCCGATATATCATTTCGGCGCGCCTGATATATTAAATGTCATAGCCTGGGTAGGAACGTTGACAGCCTTGTTTGCCGCCATTGTGGCTTGTACCCAAACAGATATAAAACGGGTGCTCGCCTTCTCCACCATTTCACAGATCGCGTTTATGCTTACCTCCATAGGCGTTTCCGAATTTGGGGGACACGAGGGATTAGGATATATGGCAGGTATGTTCCATCTGTTTACACACGCTTTCTTCAAGGCGTTGTTATTCTTATGCGCCGGCGCTATTATCCACGCGGTGCATAGCAACGAAATGGATGATATGGGCGGACTCGCCAAAAAGTTGCCGATCACATGTATCGCATTCGGTTTGGCATGGTTGGCTATTTCGGGTATCTTCCCACTGTCAGGATTCTGGAGTAAAGATGAAATATTGGTCGCCGCAAGTGAACATAATAAGGCTATTTACTTCATTCTGTCCTTCACAGCAGGATTAACGGCTTTCTATATGACCCGTTTGTTCCTTCGCATCTTCTTCCACGAAAAGAAACATTATCATCACGAGCCTCACGAAGCGGGACCCGCGATGGCAATACCATTAATCATACTTGCTATATTCACCGTCCTTGCCGGGTTTGTTCCTTTTAGTGAATTTGTCACCACCGATGGAAAACCTTACGAAGCTCATCTGAATATACCAATAGCCATTACAAGTGTCGTTGTTTCGCTTATCGGCATCGGCATCGGATTCAGGCTGTACTTCAAGAAAAATGATCTTCCTGATAAAATAGCCGACGGCATCAGCTTATTATATCAGGGAGCGTACCATAAATTTTATGGTGATGAAGCATGGTTGTTCGTAACTCGTAAAATCATATTCAAGCGCATATCAAAACCTATCGCGTGGTTTGACCGTCATATTGTGGATGGATTCATGAATTCGTTGGCTTATGTCACACAGTCGGCGTCACGCTCGATAAAAGGATTGCAATCCGGTTATATTCAACAATACGCTTTGGTGTACCTGTTAGGGGCGTTGATCCTGATTGTCGGTTTCGCCGGTTGGATAGTATGTTTTATTTGTAGATAATTTAACTGATCGCTGATAGCCTGTGGCTGTTAGCTTTTCAGTTGTCAATATAAAGAATTTAAGTTTAAAAGAAGCTAAAAGCTAAAAAAATATGAATCTTTCATTATTTATTCTTGTTCCTGTTTTGATGCTGCTCGGATTTTTACCTTGCCGCGACATCAAACAAGTCCGTACCGTAGCGGTAATAGGTGCAGCCGTTGAGATAATAATGGCGGTGGTTTTGCTGTTTATGTTCTTCGCGGAACGTAATGCCGGAAACACTGCTGAAATGTTATTCACCTATGATAAAGTATGGTTTGCCGCTCTGAATATCCATTACGCCGTCGGCGTTGACGGCATCTCGGTATTGATGATTCTCTTGACGTCAATCATCTTAGTCACAGGCACATTTGCCTCATGGAATATGAATCCGCTGCCTAAAGACTTCTTTATGTGGTTGACGTTACTTTCACTGGGAGTGTCTGGCTTTTTCATTTCGTTGGATATGGTCACCATGTTCTTCTTCTACGAAATAGCCTTGATACCGATGTACCTGCTTATCGGGCTTTGGGGTACGGGTCGAAAAGAATATTCAGCGATGAAACTTACCTTGATGCTGATGGGCGGCTCGGCTTTCCTTGCGGTCGGTATATTTGGCATCTATTATAATTCATCCGTCACAGGCGATTATACATTTAATATATTGGAGATCGCGGCGAATCACGCGATTCCGTTGTCAGCGCAATATTGGATTTTCCCGCTCACATTCCTTGGCTTTGGCGTATTGGGAGCTTTGTTCCCTTTCCACACATGGTCTCCCGACGGTCACGCGTCAGCGCCTACGGCTGTGTCTATGCTTCACGCCGGGGTATTGATGAAATTGGGGGGATACGGGTGTTTCCGCATCGCGATGCGATTAATGCCGGAGGCTGCCGACCAATTGTCGTGGATATTCATCATCCTTACAGGTATCAGTGTTATTTATGGAGCATTGGGTGCTATCTCTCAAACGGACTTGAAATATATCAACGCTTATTCTTCGGTGAGCCACTGTGGATTAGTGTTGTTCGCCGTACTGATGGTAAACCGTACCGCAATGACCGGAGCCGTGATGCAAATGCTTTCGCATGGTTTGATGACAGCCCTTTTCTTTGCTTTGATTGGTATGATATATGGACGGACGCATACGCGCGACATCCGCGAAATGGGCGGACTGATGAAGATTATGCCGTTCCTTAGCGTCTGTTATGTAATTGCCGGTATGGCATCTTTAGGTCTTCCGGGATTAAGCGGATTTGTCGCCGAAATGACAATCTTTTTCGGAGCGTTTGAACACAACGACCTGTTCCACCGTGTATTCACTATCGTGGCGATTTCTTCCATTGTAGCGACTGCGGTTTATATACTGAAGGTAGTAGGCAAAATCCTTTACGGACCGGTTCAAGACCCGCACCATTTGGAATTGACGGACGCTGTATGGCATGAAAAAATAGCGACTGTGGGATTGATTATCTGTGTAGCCGGAATGGGATTGTTCCCGGGATGGATTTCCAATCTGATAAGCGCGAGTTTGACATATCTAAAATAAAACAGTTAACAGTAAATAATATAAAATACAATAGAAAGTTACTTGTGACTTGTAACTCGTAACTTGTAACTAAATTAAAATATAAAGATGGATTTAAGTAATTATTTGTTGATGAAGCACGAGTTATCACTCATTGTGGTATTTCTCTTACTTATTTGTTACGATCTATTTGCTTCAGACAGCGCAAAGAAGTATTATTTTCCGTTCGCTTGCACCTTATTTTTAGCCCATACGGTTCTTTGTTTTTTCTTTCAGGATAACGGGAGTTCGTTTGCCGGCATGTATGTTACAGGTCCTGCTTACTTTACGATAAAGAATATCCTTAATGTAGGCGTCTTCCTTATTCTATTACAGGCGAACGCTTGGTTGAAGAAGCCGGACGCGATAGATAAAAGAGGTGAGTTCTTTATGCTGACTTCCCTTACTTTGTTGGGGATGTACCTGATGATCTCCTCGGGCAACTTCCTGTTGTTCTACATCGGGCTTGAAACAGCGTCATTACCTATCGCCGCGTTGGTCGCTTTTGATAAATACAGGCATGAATCAGCGGAAGCCGGAGCAAAATACATCTTTAACGCTATTTTCTCATCCGCTATACTGATGTTTGGAATCTCGTTCCTGTATGGCGCGTGCGGTACATTGTACTATACCGACATCGCCGCTAATATCTACTTCACTCCATTAGTAGTGATGGCGATGATATTTATCATGGGAGGGCTATTCTTCAAAATATCGTTGGTTCCGTTCCACCTTTGGGCGCCGGATACTTATCAGGGCGCGCCTACCAATGTGACTTTATACTTGTCCACCATATCAAAAGGAGCGGCGGTATTCGCGTTGATGACAATCTTGTTCAAGGTGTTTCCCGGATTACAGGATACATGGCAAAATATACTGTGGATCATTATCCTGCTCACTATCACCGTAGGTAATTTATTCGCGCTTCGCCAAAAGAATATGAAACGCTTCCT
>JAISKQ010000021.1 GCA_031260865.1 Prevotella sp. | reverse complement strand
CGGAATGCCGGTATTTTTTGTAGAGCTTCTATTTGTGTGTGGAGTGGGAGAGAGGATGAAAATCCATTCAGATAATATTCCTGTGTGTTTTCTCCTTCCGGTTCTAAAAATAATTGATGAGACGTCTTTTCGGCAAATGTCACAATCTTTGTTTCTATGCTGGGACAATATCGCGGACCGATACTTTTTATTTGTCCGTTGTATAGGGGTGAATCATCCAGCCCATCGTGCAATAAGGAGTGGACGTCGTCGTTCGTATAGGTTATCCAGCAGCTTAATTGTTTCAGCGTTCTAGGCTCGAAATCTAAATAGGAAAACTTGTGAAAATCATTATCTCCTTTTTGTTCTTCCATCAAGCTAAAGTCAATACTTCTTCCGTCTATACGGGGTGGAGTTCCCGTTTTCATTCTGTCCGTGGCAAAGCCTAATTCTTTTAGTTGTTCGGTGATACCAAAAGACGCGGGTTCGGAGACGCGACCTCCTTCGATCTGCGTCCTGCCGATGTGCATCAATCCGTTCAGGAAAGTACCGTTGGTAAGCACAACAGACTTTGCCGAGAATGTCACATCCATCGTGGTCTTCACTCCGGTCACGGTTTTTTCTTCGATGATAAGGGAAGTGACGGTATCTTGCCAGATGAAGAGGTTCTCGGTGTTTTCTAAAATATTCCGCCATTTCAATATAAATTTTGCACGGTCGCTTTGGGCTCTGGGACTCCACATGGCAGGTCCTTTCGATTTGTTGAGCATTCGAAATTGAATAGCGGTCGTATCTGTTACTATTCCCATCTGCCCTCCGAGCGCGTCAATCTCGCGCACGATTTGACCTTTTGCTATTCCGCCAACGGCGGGGTTACAGCTCATCTGCGCGATTTTGTTCATATCCATTGTTATCAACAAAGTCCTCGAACCCATGTTGGCCGCCGCCGCTGCCGCTTCACATCCGGCATGACCTGCCCCAACGACAATCACATCATATTTGAAATTCATCTTATTTTAAAGGGATAATTTTGTTTTCAGCTACAAAGGTAATGTTTTTATATTCTTCAGCAAATACCTTACTCCCTCACTCCCAAAGCCAAGCCCCCTTTATTTGGGGATAAAGGGGGCTTAAAAACTGTTTAAATCTTGTTCGCGTTTTCTATTGCTTTCTTCACTTTTTCGGGGTCGGATAAGAGGATAGCGTATTCTTCGTCTATATTATCGAATACATCGGAAATATATTTCATTTCTCCTCGGTATTCGCTTCGGAATGATCCATGAAATTCTTTTAGTCCGGTAGCTTTTGCCAAGTCGGCGATATTGTCCTCCGTGATTCCTCCGCCCGGCATAATGACGATACGGTCGCCGGCTTGTTCGATTAACTTTTTTAGAATTTCTTTTCCTTCCGGAGCTGTTTTCATTCCTCCGGAAGTTAATATCCGGTCGCAACCTAAACCGATAATATCTTCGAGCGATTTGAACAAATCGGCGCACCTGTCGAATGCCCGATGAAAAGTGACGCTCATCTTATATTGGCGGGCGATATCCACCAGCTCCTTGTTCCTCATCTTATCAATAGATCCATCGGCATTCAATATGCCAAATACAACGCCGTCACATTTTGCTTGTCCGCAATGATGAATATCTTTTTTCATCATCTCAAATTCAAGGTCGTTATATAAAAAATCTCCTCCGCGCGGGCGGATAATTACATTTACCTGAATGCTTAGGTTTTTTCTTGTAAGTTCTATTTGGGATAGGGCAGGGGTGGTTCCTCCTTCTGCCAGATTATCACATAGCTCTACTCTGACCGCTCCTCCTTTTTGTCCGTTAATGGCGGATTGGGCGGAATTGGCGCATACTTCTACTGCTTTCGACATAATATATTGCTTAATAATTTAATAATTAAGAATCTGATTTCTTGCTTTACCAAATATAAAAAATTATTCTGTATATAAACAAATAAGTGTGTGAAAAAACAGTTTCTTAACTTCCCTAAAGAAAAAATTGGCTACAAGTGGATGGAATAAAGAGTTTAGAATTGTTGAGCTTCGCGAAAGTTCGCCTGTCAGCGGATTTAGAGGCTCTTGTCGGCTTTTTCTCTGCGTTCGGCAGCGACAGTCTGCCTCAATGGACTTCGACTTGAGGAAAAGGGGGAGACAGCTTCTTTTTGTGATGGAAATCGTAAGGGGTAATGTTTACGCCCGGATAGAGTTTTCAGTCAGCAGTCAATTGATTTGATTGTATAGCCAAAATTTTTCTTTTGAGGCTAAGTGGGTGGGGGTGGGGTATCCCTATAATTAAACAGAGTTAAAGTATTCTAAAAATTTTCGTCAACATGATCAGGCGATTTTGTGAAATAAGAAAGTACTGTTCGGTGGACGATAGGCTTGCCTAAGAAACTGTTTTGAATTTTCTTTTCAATGAACTTTTTTATTTCGGTCTGTTTGTTGTAGTGGCAAAAACTTTCGATGAACTTGTTCGTTGTGTTTTTTCAGCCTATTGATACAATAAGAGTGTGAAAACGCGTTTTTTTACTTCGTGAGAATTACAGAGATCCGTGCAAATGTCTTATGATTTAAAAATACGCGATTCTCACGAAGTGAAATTTTGACGATGTAATGGCGAAAATTAGCTGTTGGCACTGGAAATCAGCTATGTTTTTTGAAAAAAAACGTCCTCGAAAAAATAGAGCAAAAAATGGGCTGTTATTTTGTCAAATGTACAAAAGTAGGGTATGGGGCGAAAAATCGAACAAATATAGTTGCTCTTACAACCAACAATTCAACGGCGAATGTTCGTTTATCTTTTTTGACTAAAATTTTAATAGGAGTCAATGACGAGAATTTATGTGTTCGTTCGTTTGGCGACGAAGATTGTTAATTCTTTCATTTTTTTTAAATTTTAGTCCAAAAACTGTCATGAGATTCAAAAAAAATTATCTAATAGAGAGTAGTTACAAGTTACGAGTTAGCCCCCCTTTGTCCCCCCAAGGGGGGAATACGCGAAGCGGTGTTACCCGAAAACTGTTACTTTTGTCACTTTTTAAGTTTTGAGTGTACAAATTTACAAGAGTTCTTGCAAGCTAGTAAACTTGGATTATTGAACTCTAGTAAACTAAAGAACTGTTGACTAAAAACTGTTACTTTTGTCACCTTTTTTGTACAAATTAGCCATTAGTTGTTGATTGCTCACTGAAGAGGTCTTTGAAATAACTGAAAATTGGCGCGAAGCGGTGTTACTCGAAAAGTGTTACTTTTGTCACCTTTTCCCGATGTCCCGCAGGGATGGCATTATCAAACAATAGTGACCGATGGGCGCGATTGAAATAGGTAATCTCGTCCCTGCGGGACTTAGAGCGGAGACGCGGACTTATACCGTAGGTTTCGCTGCGCTGCACCTACGGTTATGCAATTGCCGTCCCTGCGGGACTTTTTACTATCGCTCACGCAGGTGTAAAGAATTATGAATGATGAAACAACATTCGGCGTAGCCAATTAGAAAATTAGGAATGGCGCGAAGCGGTGTTACTCGAAAACTGTTACTTTTGTCACTTTTTAAGTTTTTGAGGTTTCAAGAGTTCTAGCAAGCCAGTAAACTTGAAATCTCGTAACTATTTTCCATTCGTTTTTCGCCTGCTTTTCAACTAAATCTGTGTATTTTTGCATGTACAAAAGAAAGAAATGATAAATAAACAACATAAAGATACAGCCCAATGGGCAATGGATTTAGCCCTGCGAAACGGATGCCAGGCTTCCCGCGTATCCATCATTACGGCAAACAACAATTCGTTTGAGTACAGGAATACCCAGCTCGACAAGTTGCACCAAAGTTCCGAGAATAAACTGTATATAGAACTATTCGTTGAGGGTAAGTATGCTTCTTTCTCTACAAACAGGATAGAAAAGGAAGGGTTGGAATCCTTCATAAAAGAAGGGATTAGCTCGACAAAATATCTGACAGAAGACCCCTTCCGCCAATTGCCGCGACCCGACAGGTATTACAGAGACAAGGACAAAGACCTTGACCTGTACGACGCTTCATTTGACAATATAAGTACCGACAGCAAGCTGGAAATCGCTAAACAGGCGGTAGAAGAAATTTACTATTCCGACGAACGCGTTATCTCCGTATCTTCATCGTATGACGACGGGGTTGGAGCCGAGTACATGATTGCCAGCAACGGATTTGAAGGGGAAAGTATCGACTCCGCGTTTAACCTTACGGTGGAAGTATCCCTGAAAACGAACAGCGATGCCCGAGCTGAATCCTTTTGGTACGACAGTAGCATCTATTGGGATGACCTCACGAAAACCGGCATCGGCAAGAAAGCCTTGGAACGGGCTTTTCGGAAAATAGGACAACAAAAAATAAAGTCGGGAAGGTATGACATGCTGTTGGACAATACAACGTCCTCGCGTCTTTTATCTCCCCTGATGAGCGCCATGTTCGGCACAGCCTTGCAGCAGAAGAACTCATTTCTGATAGACAAACTGGGCGAACAGATAGCCTCCGATAAACTTAGCCTGCGAGATGCTCCGCACCTTAGCCGTTCGTTCGGGGCAAGGTGGTTTGACGGAGAAGGCGTGGCGACCCGAGACCTGCCGATAATAGACAAGGGCGTGTTGCAAACCTACTTCATCGATACCTACAATTCCCTTAAGATGGAAGTTTCCCCTACCATCGCGTCCCCCTCTGTCGTTTATACCCTACCGGGACAAAATGACTTTGACGGAATGCTGAAATCCGTGCAAAAGGGGATTTGGATAACCGGATTCAACGGAGGCAACAGCAATCCGACAACGGGTGATTTCTCTTTCGGAGTAGAAGGATTCCTTATCCAAAACGGCGCGCCAACCATTCCCTTAAGCGAAATGAATATCACGGGAAACATCCTGTCGTTATGGAAAAACCTTGTGGAAGTGGGAAATGACCCGCGCGCAAATTCACCGTGGCGTATTCCGTCACTATTATTCAGCGATGTTAATTTTAGCGGTTTATAGTATTATGAAACGAAGCATGATTTTTGTCAAATCACCAAAGTCCATGATAATAAAAATCATGCGAGTTCCATAAGGCAACTAAAATCAAAATTATTATCATATGAAATTATCACGGTTAATATTTATACTTTTCCTGTTTCCTATATCTTTATTTGCCTATATTCCGACAACGGAAGTGCGGGCTGTATGGCTTACTACCAACTGGGGGCTTGACTGGCCGACACAGGGAACCAGCGTACAATCTCAAAAAGAACAGTTGTGCAAGATATTGGATCAATTACAGGAAGCGAACTTCAATACGATACTCTTTCAGACGCGGGCGCAAGGTTGTGTCTTTTACAGGTCAAAAATAGAACCTTTGAGTCCGTATTTCAACCATGACAATGACTTTGACCCTTTGGCTTTTGCGGTAGAAGAATGCCACAAAAGAGGCATGGAATGCCATGCGTGGATCATCGCCATCCCTATGGAAAAAGCGACAATCACTTATACAGGCAAGGGCAAGCGAAGGCAAGCCGTCTTAGTACAAGATAAACCATCGTATTACAAGTGCGTCGATGGCAGGTGGCACTTAGATCCCGGAAGACCCGAAACACGAGAGCTGATCGTTTCCATTGTAAAAGAAATAGTAGAGAACTATGATGTGGACGGGATTAATTTCGATTATATACGTTACCCCGATAGTTCACGTGTGTTTCCGGATGGAGATACTTACCAAAAATACGGACAAGGGCAGAATATATACGATTGGCGGCGCGATAACATAAATGCTATCGTATCTGAAGCTTACGACACCGTAAAATCTATAAAAAAATGGGTGCAGGTCAGTAGCTCCCCGTTAGGACGATATAGAGTATTGCCGCAAATTTCGCCAAATGACGGATGGACTGCTTATGAAACTGTTTTTCAGGACGCGAGCCAATGGATGAATAGTGGTAAGCATGATATGATCTTTCCGATGATGTATTACCGAGAAGACTACTTCTATCCTTTCCTGAACGATTGGATAGCAAACAGTAACGGACGCTTCGTCGTGCCCGGTCTGGGCGTTTACCGGATAAATGAAGATCATTGGGATTCACAGGTTATCACCGAACAGATGCAGTATATACGCGACAAAAATATTCAGGGCGCGACTTATATGAGAGCAGGCAACATACTAAGCAATGTCGGCGGGATTATGGACTCCATACGCGCTTATTACATCACCCCTGCCAAATTGCCTCCACTGACATGGTTAGATAACGAAGCGCCCAATTCGCCCGTGAATCTACAGGTTTATAAAGACGACGAAGGCTATCTCAATATTAAGTGGGACGCGCCTGCTGAAGATGAAGATTTTACCTATACGGTATATGTTTCGACAGAAGAAGATATAGATGTGAACAATGGGGGAAATATTCTGGCAACCGGATTATATGCCAAGAGCTATGCTTTTCCTGTTAAAGAAGGGGAGTTCGGGTATTATTATACAGTCACTGCCTCAGATAGATACCATAACGAAAGTGTTATCGCTTTCCCCGCGTTCTTTTCTCATTCGCCTAATGAACAATAGCGGCTAAATATTTATGAACTTAATAACTATACATATGAAAGGATTACTTATTATTGGATGTATCTGTCTATTTTCCTGTTCCGGTTCAAAGTCTCAATCTTTATCAAATGAAGTTCCTTGTCAGGAAGGTATAAATTTACTTCCGATGTATGGAAAAGTTGAAAAATGTCCTCTTCAGCTAAAAGCTGACTCTGCATTTTTAGCTTATTGCGATCAGCAATTTCAGAGCAGAACAGAAGCTTTTGATTTTCACAGGGAAACCGGATGGAGATACATGAATGAGGGAGACCTTGATACAGCGATGAAACGGTTCAATCAGGCGTGGCTTTTAGACAAAGATAACCCTTCTGTATATTGTTGCTTTGGATGGCTTTTAGGAAAGAAAAATAAGAATGAAGAAGCTGTACTTTTTTTTGAGAAAGCCGTATCTATGAAGCCTGCTGACGTCGAAATTTTAAAATTTGCAGGTCTTGGATATAATGAACTATATAAAAGATCAAAAAATGCGACATATCATAAGAAAGCACTGGAATTACTTAATAAAGGTTTGATTTTGTCTCCGGAGAATACTTCTATTAAGGGAGTAATAAAAGAAATATCGGAATAAGGGACTGTTAATCTTTTATCATCACTTTCAACTCGTTGATCGTCTTATGTAAGACAGGATGTATGTATTCGCCTGCTATCTCAGCCAAGGGAAGTAAGACAAAAGCCCTTTCGTGAAACAGAGGGTGGGGAAGTACAAGACGAGGACATTCATAGATCAGGTTGTCGAACAATAGCAGGTCGATGTCTATAATCCTGTCCGCGTAAACTTTGCCTCGGGACTTAACCGTCCTTCCCATTTTCTTTTCGATGGCTTGAGCCGCCTCTAAGACCGCTAAGGGCTGCATCGTTGTTTCCACCTTGCAAGCGGCGTTCAGGAAGTGGTTTTCGGACACAAATCCTACCGGTTCCGTAACATAAAAAGCGGAAGAGGCGACAACCGCGCCTATCCGCTCTCCTATATGGTGAATAGCATGTTCTATATTTTTGCTTCTGTCTCCCAAATTGGAGCCAAGCCCTAAATACACGACATGCGGGTCTTCTTTGTCAAACATTAAATGATAAGCATTGCGTCGCCGTATGTGCCAAATTTATACTTTTCCTTTATGGCAAGTTCGTAAATATCCATAATGCTATCGTAACCGCCAAACGCGGCTGTCATCATCAGCAAGGTGGATTGAGGAAGATGGAAGTTCGTAACCATCGAATCCGCCACGCCGAAATCATAAGCAGGGAAAATGAACTTATTCGTCCATCCCGAATTTGTTTTCAGGTGTCCGTCTGTACTGACAATAGTCTCTATCGCCCTCATCACGGATGTGCCCACGGCGCATATACGATGGTTGCCGTCTTTTGCTTTATTCACAATGTCGGCTGCCTCTTGGGTGATTTGCAGTTGCTCCGAATCCATTTTATGCTTTGTCAGATCTTCCACATCAATATCGCGATAGTTGCCTAAGCCTGAGTGCAATGTTACATAAGCAAAGTTGACGCCTTTTATCTCTAAACGCTTCATCAACTCACGGCTGAAGTGCAAACCTGCGGCGGGAGCGACAACCGCGCCTTCATTCTTCGCGAAGATTGTCTGGTAGCGTTCTTTATCCTCCGGTTCTTCGCCTCTGTTCAGGTACTTCGGTATCGGAGTCTCGCCCAGCGAGTAGAGCGTCTTTCTGAAATCAGCGGCAGGTTCATCGTATAAGAAGCGTAATGTACGTCCGCGCGAAGTCGTATTGTCTATAACTTCGGCGACCATAGAATCATTTTCTCCGAAATACAACTTATTCCCAATACGGATTTTTCGGGCAGGGTCAACCAATACGTCCCATAAATGAAATTCTTCGTTCAACTCGCGCAGGAGGAATACTTCGATTGTCGCGCCCGTTTTCTCCTTGTTCCCATAAAGGCGGGCAGGGAAAACTTTGGTATCGTTAAAGATGAATACATCCTGATCGTCGAAGTAGCCTATAATGTCTTTAAATATTTTATGTTCTATTTCTCCGGTTTTCCGGTTTACGACCAACAAACGGGATTCATCTCTGTTCTTTGCCGGATGAGTAGCAATCAATTCGTCCGGAAGGTCGAATCTGAATTGAGAAAGTTTCATATATCTATATTAAGTGTTTATTATTCAATCTATTAATGCGTCCACAAATTCTTCTATCTGTTCACCGCTGATACACTGGTCTAAGGTTACTTCACCTATCCGTGTGCGTTCCAGCGCGGTAAGGTGCGCTCCCGAATCCAGCGCTATCCCTATGTCACGGGCTAACGCCCTTATGTAAGTTCCTTTGCTGCATACCACCCTTACCTTTATCAGGGGAAAGGAGTAATCAAGCAACTCTATCTCGTCTATCACCAGCAACTTGGGTTTCAGCTCCACATCCCGTCCTTCCCGAGCAAATTCGTAAGCCCTCTTGCCATCTACTTTGCAAGCGGAATAGGTTGGCGGCACTTGCTGTATTTCTCCTACAAATTCCTTTAACTTTTCCTCTGTCAGTTCTTTTGTTATATGTCCGGCAGGATAAACACCGTCTATGGCCGTTTCCAAATCGAATGAAGGCGTCGTTTCTCCCAGCTTTATTGTTGCTATATATTCTTTTGTCTGATACTGAAAGGTTTCTATCAGCTTGGTTTTCTTCCCTGTGCATACAATCATTACGCCTGTCGCCAAGGGGTCGAGCGTTCCCGCGTGACCAACCTTTAATTTATGAACACCTAACTTGCCACAAAGTTTATTTCTTAACTTTCGTACCAGCGTAAACGATGTCCAATTTAACGGTTTATTGATGTATAAGATCTCTCCGGAAATAAAATCCATTGTCAGTTATTAGGTTCGCTAATTATACTTGTCGTTTCGGTCGTATGAAACATATTCAGTATATGATTGTCAATTTTTGCCTCAACCTCCATTTTTCCTGTAAATAAAAGTATCAGCAAAACTCCTCCTACAATAATACGATACCAGCCGAACAGTTTAAAGCCATATTTGGTAACGAAGCCTATAAAGAATTTGATAGCGAGCAAGGCTACTATAAACGCCACAACATTGCCCAGTATCAATATACCTGCGTTTTCCTGCAAAAGGGCAAAACCTGTATCGGATATTATCAGTTTCAGCAGTTTATAACCGGTTGCCGCCGCCATAGTGGGTACTGCCAGAAAGAATGAAAACTCAGCCGCGTTTTTACGGCTTAATCCACGGCTCATACCACCGACGATGGTAGCCATAGAACGGGATACGCCCGGAATCATCGCTATACACTGGTAAAAACCGATGATGAAAGCGTTTTTATAAGTTATCTCTTGTTGACCTTCTTCCGATCTGTTAAACCATTTGTCGACAAACAACATGAGAATACCTCCAAGCACAAGCATTATGGATACCACCGTGACGCTTTCCAGCAGGTCGTCTATTTTATCACTAAAGATAAGACCTAAGACAGCCGCGGGAATAAATCCGGCTAAAAGTTTCCAGTAAAATTCGTACTTATACAAAATATATTTAAGGAAACCTCCTTGTTTCGACGCGGATGTGTCGTCCTTCATTTGGAAGAAGCGTTTCCAATACAATACAATCACAGACAAGATAGCTCCAAACTGTATGATAACAGTGAATGCTTTAACAAATTCATCGCTCTCGATACCCAATAGACTTTGGGCTATAATCATGTGTCCGGTGGAAGAAACCGGTAAAAATTCCGTCAATCCTTCTACGATGGCAATGATAATAGTCTCTATAATACTCATGCTAAATAGTTTTTTTAATTTTTAATTACGTTCTTTTTTATCATCATCCGATGTTTTAGGGCGAGGGAAGAGTATTCCTACTATCATCAGTAGAAAACCTGCCAAACATACCATCGGAGCCGCGACGATCCGTCTCGCGCTGAAAATATCGGGGTTATAACCGCCTTCGATACTCGAAGATGAACCCGTCATAAGGATAAAGCCCGCGATAATAAGGACGATGGACGCGGCGCAAATAATATAATTTAACTTGTTGAATGCAAAATCTTTTTTGTTCATATCTTATATGCGATAAAGTTTATTTGTTGTCATTCTTAAATATTTATTCACGGCAGAAGCTGTGGAAAAGGCGGCGATAAGTATTCCAAAAATAACGACTAACCCGTACACAATCAGCAACTCGTTCATTTTTACTATCGAAATAGTTTCGGGGATGATGGTGGTCACATAGTAAACCACTCCGGTAACAGCCAGATCCGCCAAAACGGCGGCGACCACTCCGCTCAATATCATCCTCCACATAAACGGACGTCTGATAAACGAATTGGTAGCGCCTACCAACTGCATGGTGTTGATGAGAAAGCGTTTGGAATATATATTCAGTTGTATAATGCTCTTAATTAGAGTAAAGGAGATAAAGATCAATATCGTGGCAAGCGCGATCAGGATAGTCCCTATCAGCGAGAGTTTCGAGTTAGCGTTCGTAATGTCGTTCTCGTCATACAAGACGTTGTTTACGATAGAGTCGCCTATAATTTTTTCGCTTTTCAAGGCGGCTTGCACCGTCTTCATGCCTTCGGGATTCACATACTCCGATTTTATGAACACATCGAAGTAGGCATGCGCAGGGTTATAGCCCAACACTTCTTCGGGGTCGCGCCCCAAGTCCTTTACCAATAGCTCCTTTGCCTCGTCTTTGCTGATGTATACCACAGATTTTATATATGGGCTGGCAATCAAATCTTTCTGCATCTTACCGATGGAAGCATCATCCATATTTTCCGCCAACTCGATGGAGAAGCCCATGCTTTCTTTCAGATAAGAGGTTATCCCCTTAGCCGTAAGCCCGACCAAGAAAGTCAATCCTAACAGAAAAAGAACAAGAGTAATACTGATAGTAGTAATAACCCCTGCCGTAAATAGAGATATGGTTTTATATTGATGCTTATCTGACATATTGTACCGAGACAATTAACGAAGTACCTTCATTTATGGATATACAACACCCAAATTCGCTGCAAAGAAACGAAATAATTGCATGTTTCAATATTTTTTTTATTTTTTTTAATATATAAGTGTCTAAATAATTAAGAATTGGAAGCGGCTGTTCGCTGTTCGTTTTTAGCGCCTCGAAGTAACGAAAACAGTCAACGGCAACGCCTAACTCTCAAGTGGAAATTTCGCAAAGCAAAAAAAATAAAAAACAATAAAAAACAATAGGTTGATTGCATGACTTTTAAGCCTTATTTAGGGGATTTATATGGTTTTTTAGTGCATTTTTTTTAAACAAAATTATCTATATATGAGTTGAAAGTTTTAAGTAAAAAGTTTTGAGTTTACGAGAGTTCTAGTTTACAAGAAGAATAGCGCAAAGCGACGATGACTGAAAACTGTTACTTTTGTAACCTTTTAAGTTTTGAGAGCTCATTGGTTCAATTTAATGCGTCATCGCGGTCTTGTCGTGCGTCAGCCAACGCCGTTTACTTCATGGGCGGGGCACCCGCAGGGCGAAAAAGGAGTAAAACGAAAACGTGTTTGAGCTTAGCCGCCGATTCGGATATAACAGCGTTCAGAGCGAGTTTTTTCGTTTAGCCTTTAAGTCCGTAGCGGGTCGTCCTATGAAGTGGGCGTTAAAGCGTTTTTGCTTCCTTTTGCGGCTTTGGGCAAAAGGAAGGCAAGCAATCTGTGATTGCGCGCAGGAAAAATAACCAACGCTGTCTGAAAGACAGAACTTCTGAAAACTGTTACTTTTGTCACTTTTTAAGTTTTTGAGTGTACAAGTGTACAAGAGTTCTAGCATGCTAGTAAACTTGAATTCTTGAACTCTAGTAAACTAAAAAAACTGTTACTTTTGTCACCTTTTTTTTAAAAACACTGTGCTGATTTTATTTTGTTTACATGGTTTATTTTTGTAATTAATATTTTTGCCATGTCATAGTTATTTTCTATATCTATCCAATAATTATAAATATTTCTTTGACAAGAAAATTATATTTCGTAATATTGCATTATTGTATCGGATGAGTTGAACAATATAAGATTTGTACTTGTTAAAAAACAAATTAACCTAAAAATATCATCATGTTAAGTAAAAAATTAGAATCCGCGCTGAACGCGCAAATCAACGCTGAATTTTGGTCAGCATATCTTTATCTGTCAATGGCTGCTTATTTTGCCGCGGATGGAAAACCGGGTTTTGCTAATTGGTTCGAAATCCAATTTAAAGAAGAACAAGACCACGCGAT
>JAISKQ010000315.1 GCA_031260865.1 Prevotella sp. | reverse complement strand
CGTCCGTTTGCTGTAGCCATTCTTGAACGAAAACCATGTTTGTTTTTTCTCTTTCTGTTTGATGGTTGAAAAGTTCTTTTCATCGCTATGTATATTATCTGTTATTATTATTTCCGGGATTCGGGTTGCAAAAATAGAATGTTTATTTGATATAAGCAAGTATATTAACGTTTTATTTTCTCTAAAATAATAAAACTATAAGCATATTTATGTTTCTCGTCCATCGGATAATCTTCTTTTACTATTTCTTTCCACTGTCGGAGTTGGATTACAGGGAAAAACGTGTCCGCCCCATCGAACCGATGATGAATCCGCGTCAAATAGAGCTTGTCGGCATATTCCATCGCCTCTTCGTAGATAGTTCCTCCGCCGATAAAGAATATCTCAGACTCATCTTTGCATAAGCCAATAGCCTCTTCGATAGAAGATACCATCTCGCATCGCTCGAATTGCAATTCTTTATTTCGGGTGATTACAATATTCCTCCTGTTGGGCAATGCCCCCTTGGGTAGAGATTCAAATGTTCTTCTCCCCATTATCACAGGATGCCCTCCTGTGATGGATTTGAAATGTTTCAAATCATTCGGAAGGTGGCAAAGCAGGTCGTTGCCCTTGCCTATGGCATTGTTTTCGTCTATGGCGACTATAATTGATTTGATTGTCATGTTCCTTTTTTTATTTCTTTAAGGATGAAGCGATTCTTTTTATATATTCTTCTTTTACATGGAATCCATCTTGGATGGATGGTCCTCTTGCTTCAACGACTTCTTCTACTTTAACGCCCTGAAGTTTATCATAAAGCGTCTTGCTGACACAGGGTAATTTATCAAAACTCCTGCTAATGATATCTTCAGGTATATATATCAATATACCTTTCGTTTTATATTCAGTAAACCCAGTGGTTATATTTTTTTCCTTTATTTGGTAATTTTTAGCTGAGTAGGGTTCAAGTAAGGCATAATGAAGCGGGAGGTGTTCCTCGGCATGCGGTAAAGTTAAGACTCTATATGTAAAATGAAATGTTCGAGTGATACACATAAATAAAATCAAAATACCGAAGGAGAAAAATATTCCTGATCCTGCAGGAACGCGTACCAATTCTTTACCACCGGTTAACAACATAATATGTAATATTATAAATACCATCCCGACAATCGAACCCAGAGCAAATCTGAAATCAGGAGCCGACAGAAACCAATATATAATACTGCACAGGGTTGTACAATACAGTATATAGATATTCTTACAGATCTCTATTTTCCTCCTTATTCCCCAAAAGAGAATGAACGGAGACGATAATATGAACAAACCAAATATATAAATAAATACTATACCGATAAAAGATATTATATCATCTATATTACTTATGTCGCCATAATTGTAAAAATACCGGAATGAAACGAATCCCTTAAATACTATCTTTGCCCAATCGGAAATATAGCCGTATTGCCACTCCGCTATCGCTCTCGGTATTTTCCAATCAACGTCAAACAAGTCAATCTGATAAACGGGATACACAAGATAGCCGGACACGATAACATTTCGAACCAACCATAATGTCAAAATAAGAAATGGTATGAGCGCATAAAAAAAGGTTAGGGTATATTTTCTTCTTTTTATAAGAAGGAAAAAAAGATATACACTGATTAAACACAAAGGCAATACGGACAACTTGAAAGTAACAAGCGCCACGGGAAGCAAAATAGCGAGCAACAATTTTTTAGTCAGCGCATTGGGATACAATGTAAATCTACATATATAGTAAAAAATGCAAATGTTAGGGACAGCGTCCGTAGATGTATCAGTCAAGCCGTCTCTATTCAATAAAAAGAAAGTGAATAACAAAATTAAAAGGATGATTCTATCCGGTTTGAATCCGGAATTTACGACTTCAATACAAACCCAACCTATAACAAAGGTGAATAATACATCCTGAAACAAGTATAATGGTTCATGAAATAAAAATCTGAATGTAAATATCGCGGAGATTAAACAATAATTGGAATTAAAGCCTAACTGGTCTTTGAGGTTCCCGATTCCCGGAGTAACCGGATATTCTTCATTCCACCTTATATTTTGATAATGATAATATATTCCGTCAAACTTTATTTCCCGCCATACGATATAAAACAAAAAGGATAAAATAAATAACGCTAAAGCTATTTTCTGATCCCGGTCAAACTTTAAGAAAGAATCTTTTACTATTTTAATCAGAATCAACAACCTCTCTTTGTTAAAAAACCAGTATATAATACTTATAACAAAATAAGCTGCCATCATATAATGGTTTGATGGAAGGAAAAAAGACGTTAAGGATAACGGAATTATAATAAATATGATTCCTATCATGAACATATCGGCCAGATTATATGTCTCCCTCCTCTTAAAAATCGTATTGTATAGAGAGATAAATATATTTCCAAAAGATAATAAAATGAAAGATATTATAACCCAAGCTATTAATACAGCTAACATATTTTCGTTTTTTTGAATGATTATACTATTTTACAGGTTTCAACCCTATCTTCTTCGCTTTTTCCACTAAATATTTATAGGCGTCATCGTATTCGTTGGGTATCACCCCATCCAGAATAGCATCTTTGATGGAAGACTTTAGCCTGCCCACTTCCATGCCGGGAGCAAGACCGAATATTTCCATGATTTCTTCCCCCTTGATAGGCGGCTGAAAGTTACGGATATGGTCTTTCTCCTCAATGTCTTTCAACTTTTG
>JAISKQ010000232.1 GCA_031260865.1 Prevotella sp. | reverse complement strand
GTATATGGATTTGCTACTGTTTCCAAGCAAGTGAGTCCGCAAAATAAGATTAGCAATCCAAACAGGAATGCCCAAAAGGTATTGATGCCCACAGCCGGAACAAACCAAAACGCTCCTATCGCGAACAAAATCAGCCCGACGATTATACCGGCTTTATATCCGAATTTCCTTGCTATATATCCTGCCGGAAGAGCCATCAGGAAGTACGCTCCATACGCGGACGCCTGCACAGCCGCGGATTCGGCTTTCGACAGATCCAGTGAATTTTGAAAATGCTTGTTCAGTACATCAAGGAGGCTGTGGGCGAAACCCCACATAAAGAACAAGCTGGTGACAAGGATAAAAGGGAACAGGTAATTCTGCCCTTGGGCTCCCGTGAATAACGATCTTTGCGGTTTATCTTTCATCTATATTTATCTCTGTTTTCTAAAGGACTTAACGTGATTTTTTTTGCACATACTGTTTATTTCTCCAAAGCTTCTTTCAGTGAGAATATACGTTCCATAAGCTGCCATTTCTCTTCGGAGCGTTGCCCTTTTTCTCCTTCCTGAAACTTTGAAACAAAGTCTTCCCATTCCGATTGCCTCTCATAGGTAGCCAACCGACCAAAAGCTTCATCCCAATCGAAATCCACAGGGGTTTCAAGCAGCATAAACGCCATATCGTTGAATGTGAAGATCTCCATGTTTAAAATACCTGCTTTGCGGATACCTTCGGGAATCTCCTTCCATATATTTTTACTATTGTGCCAATGTTTGTATTGTTCCAATGTATTCGGATTCAATTTCAGATACTGGCAATATTGCTTGGTTTTACCGGTGGATTCCCGGATATATCCTTCTTTTAAGTCCATACTTAGTACACTATTTTTACAATACTTACTTCCGACTTTTCAATCTTATCTTTTGAGGCTTCTTTAAAAGTCTTATAGTGTTCTGTATTGTTATGAAAATCAATAGCTGCCTGGGATTTCCATTCTTCAAGCATTATGAATTTCGTAGAGTCTTTCGTATCCTGATGAAGATTATAGAAGTTACAGCCTTCTTCCTCTTGGCTACCTTGCACCACCGCCTGAAAAATAGGCAATAATTCCTGAATGGCTTCAGGTTTAACAGTCATAATAGCCACTATTCTCAGTTCGTCTCCTGTTTTTTCCTCTGTCAAATCGTCTTTTACCACAATCGTATTATCCGTTGCTTGAGTTTTAGGTTTACAGCCCGTTACAAATAACATAGCTAAAAAGGCAGCGAACACAATCTTTTTCATAATGTCTTGGTGTTTAGTTAATATTTTATTCATCTTTTCAGTTTCCTTACAAATAGGCTATCCGAATCCTTCATAAACCTCTTTGGTAAAATCAGGGGAGCTTTTCCTTGCCATATATAGAAGGTGTTTTTGGTCTCGGTAATCCGGTTTATAGAGAGTACCGAAACGGTAATGTCTTTTGTGTCTGTTTTTATATTGATTTCCTTATCATTGATCTTATAAACGCGTTTTTCAAACAAGCCATATCTCTTTGCCGTATATAACAGCAGGAAGTAAATGACAAAAGGCAATATAAGGACTATGGCGATAAATCCGATAATCAACGGATCTAATCCCACAAAGAAAGATGATAAGAAAGGATTGTCCGGCATGAAGAACGTGATGAAGAATCCAAAGATCAGCATAGCTCCCGCGAATGTAATTAACTGCAAAAAGATACTTCCGCGATAATAATGAACAATGTATCTTTTAATATCCGACTTATCTAATTGCACATCAATCTCTACCGCCTGCGTTTCGTCCATTCCTGTTATATTATTTTTTCTTCATTTTTTTTGTTATCTCGTCTTCAAGTTTTCCTTTTCCAATCAGCTTCTCATATTTTTCCACAGAAGCGTCTTTTTTAAGATAGCCCCTATTCCCCCGATAATATACCACAACGGTTCCTATTCCGGCTTTGGACTGCAGAACACTGTCTTTGGAATAGTTATTATCCAACGCATACTTTGTGCATCCGGCTATATAAGGAAGCAACAATTCCGGATTCGTTTTTATGAAAGGTATCACATCCGTATTTATTTCCACGCTGACATTCGGCGTTCCGGTCAGCCAAGCCATTAAAAACGCGCTTGCTCCTTGCCTCTTGACTGCATCTTTGCCTAACGATGTTTGCAACAAATAATCGATTGTCTCTTTTACCTGTGGCTCGTACAATTCATACGACTCTTTATTTTCAAACTTATAGTCTTTCGGCGCTTCATAATTCTGCGCGGATGATTGGGCATAAGCGACAAAGATTAATACCGAAAATAATATGATCCTTTTCATCTGAAAATGTTTTCATGGATTTTATGATACAAATATAGCAACGGTTTTTGGTTACGTGTACGGAAAGACAAAAAAATATTCCCTTTCTTTAAGAATTTCCGTTTTTATATTTATCTTCGTCTGATAAAGCGGAGCAAACAAAACAACTACATAAATTAATTGTATAACTTAAATTACAAAATCAATGAAAAAGTATTTAGCAGAAATGATCGGGACAATGGTTCTCGTCCTTATGGGATGTGGAGCCGCCGTATTCGCGGGCACGACTCAGCCTTTCGCGGAAGTGGGAACATTAGGCGTTGCTTTCGCCTTCGGTTTATCGGTAATAGCCATGGCATATACGATTGGTAAAATATCCGGTTGCCATATCAACCCCGCGATTACTTTAGGTGTATTCTTATCAAAAAGAATGTCGGCTAAAGACGCCGGAATGTATATCGTATTCCAGATAATAGGAGCTATTATCGGTTCGGCAATCTTATATGTATTGGCAAAAAATTCAGGCTCGTCTACAACTTTAACCGGAGCAAATGGTTTTGCCGAAGGTTCATTAGTCACAGCCCTCGTCGCTGAAACCGTATTTACGTTTATATTCCTGTTAGTGGTATTAGGTTCTACGTCCAAAAACGGAGCAGGAAACTTCGCCGGATTGGCAATCGGTCTGACATTGGTGTTGGTACACATTGTATGTATCCCAATCACCGGTACTTCCGTAAACCCTGCCCGCAGTATCGGTCCTGCTATCTTCGATGCTATTCAAGGAGGCAAAGCATTGTGCCAGTTGTGGGTATTCATTGTCGCTCCTTTCCTTGGTGCCGCCATAGCCGCTGTGGTATGGAAAGCTATCGACACGGATAAGGCATAATAGAGATACATAGCAGATAATATACGAGACCTTCATCGAAATATGAGGGTCTTGTTTAGTTAAATAATCTTTTATCTATTGCTTATTACATAAATTTGTTTTTTATTTGTACCGACATAACGCAATTTTATTTATAAACCCTTAAATTCCATCGCTTATAGAATAATCATTACTCTGAATTTCTAAACATAAGAGATAATGGAAACATTAACAGCAATGACCGACGAACAGTTGGTATGCGATTATTCTGACGGTAATAATACTGCTTTTGATATTTTATTGGATCGACACAAACAAAGTGTTTATCGCTATATCTATTTCACTGTTCGCAACAGGGAACTTGCCGAAGATATTTTTCAGGAAACTTTTATTAAAGCCATTGTGACGATAAAACAGGGGCGCTATACCGAAGCAGGTAAATTCCGCGCTTGGATATCCCGTATCGCTCACAACTTGATAATAGACTACTTCCGTCAGGAAAAGAATGAGAATACAGTTTCAAACGACGAAGCGCCTATCGATTTATTAAACAATTCATCGCTTTGCGACGGCACAATAGAGGATGAATTAATATGGACGCAAATCACTTCGGATGTACGAAAACTGATAACCTTCCTGCCTGACAATCAGCGTAAAGTATTGGAAATGCGTTATTATCAAGACCGCAGCTTTAAAGAAATAGCAGATCTTACAAATGTTAGCATCAACACGGCGTTGGGACGTATGCGTTATGCTATCTTGAACATACGTCGTATGGCAGAAGAAAACCACATCGCATTAACAATGTAGTGTGAATAGAGTAGTTTTCGAATAGTTTTTTTTAGAGTTAGAAACGAGAAAGGATGCGATTAAATGAATCACATCCTTTCTTTATTTTATTGTTTGAATAGGATTAGAGACTTTCCAACATTCTCTTAATAACCGTTTGAGCCGATATTTCACGATTCGCGGCTTCGGGTATAACAATTGATTGAGGGCTTTCAATCACATCATCGCTGACAATCATATTTCTGCGGACAGGTAAACAGTGCATAAAATAAGC
>JAISKQ010000178.1 GCA_031260865.1 Prevotella sp. | reverse complement strand
TATCCATATTGTACTCGGAGGTAATGATAGCCGTATCATTGGTTATTTGCGTGAAACGGCTACTTTCGTAGTTGTCTATCCATTCCTTTAGGTTTACCGCTCCCCATGTGCTGTATTCCTGTGCAAACTTTCGGTCAATCTCGGCAATGCTTTTTTCAAACCGTATCTTAATGGTTTGGTATTTATCGTCTATGATTTCAAGATGACGGAGCGAGCCGAAGTTGTCATGCAGTCGGGCGAACGACCAACCGTCTTCATACGACTGACAGCCCCATTGGTGCGGTTTATCGTAACGTACTTTCACTTCGGCAGTATATTCGGATATTTTAATGTCCTCGATAGTTCCCGTTACCATTAAGCCCGTAAAAACGCATTTGCATCGTTTGCCGATTATTTCTTTATTTACTTCTGTTGTTTTCATTTTCTTATTGATTTGTGGGGCAGAAATAGGCTCTGTCCCGTGTTACTGCTTAATTAATCTAATCCAAAATAATACGCTAACCGTTGCTCTTGGGATTTCGGGAATATCCAACCTGCTAACTTCTTTCCGTTGAATGTCAATCGGCAGTTGAAGCGTCCGCCCATTGCTTTGAGTTCGTCTTTTATCGCTTTTGTTTCTCCGAATACCGCTACCGCTTTGTCGGAATATTCTACCAATGTGCAACCACTATTTTTTTCTGTTGTCTGATTGCTGTTGTTTGGTGGTGGTGTGTCGGATTTGTCGATATGTATGTTATCTTCGCCCCCTGCGGTATAGGCAAAATCTTCAATCGTGCGGTTTCGGTCATATACAGGCACTTTTTCGATTATCCAACCGCTGTACTTGCTTTCTTCCAGATAATAGCCGTCGCCCATGCTGTATTTCTCACGGTGTTCGTAATCCTCATTAAACTCGGCTAAATAGATGGTTTCCTCAAAATTAGGAGCGTGTTTTCGCATTTCGGAAAAGATGTCCCGTTTGTGCTTTGAAAATCCTAAAATAACGATGCGTTGTGTACTGTGTGCGTAATAATCTGTCATTCGGTCGCTGTCGTCTTGTTTCAGACGTGCCACGATAACCGCCTGTGCATCTTCGGGGAATATTTCGGCAAAGCGTTTCCGCCCGATTTCCTTAACCTGTTCTACTCTGATTTTTTCCTTTTCGGCTTCTTCCTGTTCCGCTTTCTTCTGTTGTTGTGCTTCCTGAAGAAGTATTGCGACCTCGAAACTGTCCATAAATTGGGGGTTCTCGCTGTCGTAGTAATAACCGATGCCGAATTTTTCTTTCAATGGTCTGATAATGTCGGCTGTGTGAAATTCCTTTGTGCGCAGGTTTATAAGCATATAATTTATACCCCATTGGTTTTTTACGATATTATACACTACATATCTGTCGTAGCTGTAACCCTCCATTTGGATAATCTGATTAACTTCTACCACTTGTTTGGCTCTGTCGATTTCCTTGTTTGTTCCTAATAAAAATACTTTGCTCATAACTCTAAATTTTAATGGATTATAAAAAGGTCAGAAGAATGAAAATAAAGAGGATTATAGCACCCAAACCCACAAATAGGGAGAGGATACCCCGAAGGATAGGAAGAAAGAGATACAAACCCACTAATGCCCAAATAAAGCCTGTTCCCCACACGGAGAAGCCCAAAGCCACCAAAACGATTTTTACAACCAATTTTATGCTAATTGGAAGGCTACTACCTTGTTTCCTATTTTTTACTATACTTCTCATAATTTCTGACTTTTTTTTATGCCGTATCGGAGCCGGTGTACTGACCTTATGTTTCAGGGTACATAAAAGGTCGGCTAAAATCCGCCGAAGACAAATTTTGGGGGAACAAATACGCTCGCCCGAAGAATGAGGGAAAGAGGAAGCCCTTATGTTTGTAATTTGATATCGGAGGCTTATACTTTGTGGGATGGTATAGAAAGGAGCATAAGCCAAAGAGTATTATTTTTGAACGTTCATAAAATCAATAAATAAACTCAACGACTTATGCAATTACAAAGAAAAGAATTAAGCTTCAAAAACGAAAAGATTTATGTAGGATTCGATGTCCATGCAAAAAGCTGGAAAGTTACAGTCTTAACAGAGCATCTGTTACATAAAACGTTTGTCATGCCTCCAAATCCGGAAAAGCTACATGAATATTTGATAAAGAATTTCCCTGAGGCTCATTATTATTCAGCCTATGAGGCTGGTTTTTGTGGTTTGTGGATACACCATCGCCTTACAGCTTTAGGAATAAATAACATTGTAGTTAATCCGGCAGATATTCCTACAACGCAAAAAGAGATTGCGCAGAAAGAGGACTTACGAGACAGCCGCAAGATAGCCAAGTCATTGCGTAATGGCTCGCTCAATGGTATCTATATACCTAAAGACAGTACTCTTTCGGAAAGAGCAATTGTAAGGATGAGGAGCCAGATAGTCAAAGACCTGAACCGGTGTCGATGCAGACTGAAATCTTACCTGTATTTCTATGGAATAGAATATCCGGAACAATTTGCTAAAGTTCAAAGCCACTGGTCTCGTTTCTTTATTGTCTGGATCGAATCGTTACAAATTCCAAATGAATCTGGGAAAGCTGTCCTTAATCTGTTATTATCGGAAGTAAAAGAGCTACGCAAACTGCTGTTGGATGCCAATAGGCATATTCGTAATCTGGCAAGAAGTGAAAAGTATTGCCAAGCCTCTGATATATTACTGAGCATCCCCGGAATAGGTATAACCACCGCCATGAATATTTTAACAGAGGTGGAGGACATCAACCGTTTTAAAAACTTTGATTGCTTCTGTTCTTTTGTAGGCCTGATTCCCTCGACATGTTCCAGTGGAGAGAAAGAAACAGTCCGGGGTATAACCTTCCGTGGGCACCGTCTTAGACGAATTGTTGTAGAAAGTGCATGGATTGCCGCCAGACGGGATCCGGCATTATCACACTGTTATTCTCTATACTCCCGTAGAATGGAGGCCAATAAAGCAATTATACGCATTGCAAGAAAATTGTTAAGTCGGATTTATTCTACGCTTAAAAATAAACAACCGTATCAAACAGGTAAAGTTGCCTGATTGCTATAAAAACAACAGAACAGAACTTAAGTGACCGAAGGAAAAATCTTGCAGAGTATCTGCTTCAGGAAGAATACGGCGCTTATCTATAAAAATTGAAACAAGGAATTGTAGCCTTTGGACTACTGATAGAAGGTTGTTTTTATAGTTTCATAATGATATAAGAAAACAAAATGGATTTTCTTAGCCATAAAGCGATGCCTGTGACAATAAAGAGGACAGTTAAAACATCCTCTCATTAATTGTTACAGTGTAACGCAGGAAGCTTATTGCTGACAGGTTGCTCCCCAGCAGAGCCCGCTTCCTCTTCAACTTCCTGATATAAAAATAAATAATAATATTAAAATCAAAAAATAATACTCGTTTTATTTGGATTACAACATAGAAGATTTTTTCAACAACAATTTGGCGACAGGATTTGCCGAAATACCTTTGTAGCCTGAACGTGAGGTCAAAAAGTACCCGCTCCGGATACTCGCTAATGAGGAAGAAATTACATCAAAGAGAAGTGTAGTAAAAAGAATATTGATTGAAAGATTTTACGTTATTGCCATAAATAACGCCAATACTCCTTATCTAACAGAGTATTAAGTAAGACCACCAATACACAAATTGGGGGTTGTTTATAGATATATCCTACAAATTCAGTATCTTTGTTGGCTGTAAAGTAAGACTATGATTGTAGAATTAATACTCTACAATTTATATATAACATAACGTTCGCTGAACGTCTCGACATAGGAAACTGGTAATTTCAATCGGAAGAGGCATCACAGCGCAATGTTCATGCTATACAAATGTATAGCGTGGAATTGCCTGTTTCTTCCAAAGGTATACCAGTACCTCTATGTCGGAATAGTGTGAGTTCCACGCTTCTTTTTTGTCCCGCGAATGTTCTTTAAAAAGTGAAACAATAAAAAGAAAAGGACATGAAAAAAGTTAAATTGTACATTACAGTATCCAAAGATGGTTATATCGCTCCCCCCGACGGCGATATGGAGTGGTTGATAAATACCCCAAGACCTTCAACCGCAGATTACAGAGATTTCTTTGATTCGGTCGATACCGTTATTATGGGCGGGAACACATACCGAGAAATGTGTTGTATGGATATTCTTTGGCCATACAAAGATAAAAAAGCGTGTGTTGTTACCCGTCATCCCATAATGATGAAAGAGGGTGTGAATTTCATCACAGAAAATGCTTTTGAAACTATTTCCCAACTTAAAAAGGAAAATGGGAAAGATATATGGCTTGTTGGAGGTGCGGAACTTACGTCATTACTGCTCGACAATGATTTGATTGATGAAATGATTATCACATATATTCCGGTAACACTCGAAAAAGGAATATCATTATTTTCCAATACCCCCGAAGAAATGGGTTGGGTCTTGAAAGAGGATATTACCTACGATAATAATGCTATCAAAAAAACATATCAAAAGGCGTAAAAACAAAAGCCTATCTCATTGAAGAAATAGGCTTTGTCTGTTCTTAATTGACAATTTATTTGGCTCTTGTTTTTCCATAACATTTACTACCGTCAGGGGATAGGTAAAAATCGAAAGTTTCTTCAACCGGAGAAGCGCCCGGAGGTTGCACCGAATATTTGCATCTTGGGCTTAATGGTCAAAAGGAATGGTAAAATCCATGTAAATTATTAAATATCAGTAGTTTTGCTGTAAAAAACATAAATGGTAAAAAAAATGCTTTTATTGTGGTTCTGTTGATATAATTAAATACGGATGTAAATCACAGAAACAGAGATATTTATGCAATGATTGCGGCAAACAGTTTGTT
>JAISKQ010000162.1 GCA_031260865.1 Prevotella sp. | reverse complement strand
GGATGTAGTGGCAGGCATGTTCCTTTTGATCCCAAAAACGGAAGTCGCTGATGACTTCCTTGTACTGTTTGCGCAATGTGTCCGGATTAAGCCGATAGCTTTTAGCTAACGTGGAGATGTTTACAGACGTACTTTCAATCTCCTTCTTTTAAAAAAGCCACGAACTCGGCATTGAGTCGTGTCTGGTCGTACTCGGACAAATCCCAGTCATAGCTAAAGATTTCTCCCGTACTCTTGTCCAGCCATTTACGCTTGCGAACGTTCAAAAATGTAGCTCGACCACGCAGCGGATAATCCTGAATGCGCCGATAATCGCCAAATCCATGAGAAATCACATCATGGGAAGATTTATCCTCGCGAAGCTGCACCTTCTTTTCATCAAGCCAGATATTGAATGTTGTATCGCTTTTCTCGAATCTGACTACCTCGAAGTTGTCGATTATAACCTCAGGTAAAATGGCTCTAAGTAATTCTTGCTCTTTCATGCCCGCAAAGATACGAAATTGTATGCTTGAGGGTTTACTTCAACAATTGGGTTTATCCGCTGACCCAAAGAAAGTGAATGGGAGTAGCTATTATTCTATTAATCAATGGTAAATGTCGCGATAAAACGTTGAACGCGGCAAAGGGATAACTCCGCTTTTCCGGTTACGTCTATTATTATTTTCCCATTCCTTTAATCAAGTTTCCCAGCATATTCAACACATTGCTAACCGTTTCTTCGCTTTCGATAGGAATTTTCAGGTGTGTTTTCCCGGTTTTCTCATCTTTCTCCACCAATGAGTGAATCAACGCCTCTGTACTTTCCTTGGATGACAGTGTCTTCGCCAACCCTTTCAAGAAAGAGAAACCCTGTGCCAATAATTCGGAGGCCTCATTGGCGGCATTTGATTTTTCAGCTTCTGATTTTTCAGTTGTAGAATGAGGTTCGATAGGTTTCACATCATCATCGCCGAGAATAAGAGCTTCCGACGTCATATCCTGTTTTATATTTTCTTGTTGAGCCAATTCGACAGTCTCCATATTCTCTTCTTCGTCAGGGACAAATGGAAGAGGTGCGTCTTCCGTTTCCGGTTGGATAGTCATTTGCTCAATATCCTTCATGAAGGAATTGAATTTGCTGTCACTCAAGAATATGGCGTTTTCTCCTTGGTCAAGGATACCTTGCGCGAGTGAAGATTTGAATTTGAGGACATCCAACATGCGGTGTTCGATAGTACCGGTAGAAACAAAGTTGATGACCGAAACGCTACTTTTCTGTCCCATCCGGTGGATGCGGGCAATGCGCTGTTCCAACACAGCCGGATTCCAAGGAATGTCCATATTGATAATCAGCGATGCCGCCTGAAGATTAAGACCCGTGCTTCCGGCATCGGTAGAAAGGAAGATACGGCAAGTGGCGGAATTGTTAAAATTCTCGAACAAAGCTTTGCGGTCTTTACTTGGTACACCTCCATGAAGGTATTCGTATTCGATTCCAGCGGATTCGAGCTCCCGGCTGATAATCCTCGTCATACGTTCCCATTGGCTGAATATGACCGCCTTTTCCTGATTCCCATCAAAATATTCCGATAGAATATTCATCAATTCATCTATTTTAGTATCATTACGCGTCTTTTGGTCAAGCAGATAAGTGCTATCGCATGTCATACGCATCAAATTGAGGTTTATCAGCAAATTTTGACGTTCTTTTTCGGAAAGGAAACCTAATTTTCGCCATTTATACACTAAACGGGCTACATTATCCTGAAACTCAATGTGCATATCCTGCTGTTTACCTGTCATGGGAACAAAGAGATTTTTGTCCATCCTATCGGGCAATTGCAACAGTACATCACGCTTCAAACGACGTTTGACAATATCGGAAAGCTGTTTTCCGATTTCATCCAAATGTTGATAACCTATTATTTTCCCGTTATCGTCTTTTATCTGATAGTAATCGAGAAATTTATAATAAGGTCCAAGTTTGTAGGGATTTACAAACTGTACGATAGAGTACAATTCTTCGAGTTTGTTCTCTAATGGTGTCCCTGTAAGAACCACACAATAAGGCGTATGCACCTTTTTGATGGCTTGCGCGATCTTAGTTTTCCAGTTTTTGATGCGTTGCGCTTCATCGAGAACGATTGTGTCAAAGTTTTGGCTGATGATAACCTTAATATCGTTTGCCGCCGTGTGGTAAGAAACAATTTTGTAAAACTCATCCCTTTCATATTGTTTCCAACGGAGATGTGGCAGACCTTCAATCACCAAAGCATTTTCTCCAGTGAACTTTTTTATTTCGCTTTGCCATTGATATTTCAACGAAGTAGGACAGATAATCAACACTTTTTCAATGCCCCGTTCCTTGCGAAACATTTGGCAAGCGCCAATCGCCTGAATGGTTTTTCCCAGCCCCATTTCATCGGCTATCAGGCTGCGTCCGGCTTCAAAAGCAAAACGGATGCCTTCTTGCTGGTAGGGAAAAAGAGTTGCGTTCATTAAACCGGCGAAAGCTTCGGTATCTTTGTAGCGACCGACGATTTGTATCCTGTTCTTGTGTTCGCGAATATCCAGCACAAATTCCAAAGCATCCTCGTAACAACGAAAATCGGGATCGATAGCATTCGCTTTTTTAAGGAAATCCATAAATCGGTCAGCCGATTTGGGAAGAAGGCTGAGATTGCTATCGAAATATGTTTTTGCCAAATCTTCAAAATCCGCTTGATGATTACTGCCAATACGGATTTTAACTTCGCGTCCGTCCTTGTATGAAAGGTAAACAGAAGTGTAGGCAGGAGTATATCCTTTGTGCAAATCGGTGATTTTCGGATTGTTTGTCAATTTGTAAACAACCGCCTCTAAATGCTTGCATGTTCCTAATCCATTAGTTTTAAAGTCCAGACAGGAACAAAAATTCATAGGACTATCAATGCCTCGAAAAGCCACTTTATAGCTGTTGTTGGTTTCCGGATTTTTGACATTGTAATCGCCAAAAGGAGACTTCGTATCATTAATCTTTATAATACCAAAAGGCTTATTTACAACGTATTGTCGGCGAAGAGCCTTTTGCCAAGCTTCCAACGACAAGTTGTCGGGCTTGCGGTGATAAGGGATAGTTGATTGAGGTTTCGTTGAAGTCTTTTTAGTCGATTTCATTTGATTCTATATTTTTAGTATCCTTTTTGTTTGTAAAAGTAATCAATAACAAGAAAACCATGCGCTAAAATAAGAGACAAAAAAAAAACAACTTTTTACGGTGATCTTGTAATGTTTTTTTCTGATGTCTTTCAGAAAAAAAAACACCATCAAACGCTTCATTTTAAAAGCATTGTCTATTTTCTCGGTGATCTTTTAGAGGAGAGCGAAAGACGGGACTCGAACCATTATTCGCTATATACTTGAGTATAAATATTTTTCCAAATTAACTTAAAGACTAAGTAGCGATTTAGTTACTTATTTCAGTTTCAAATTGTCATACAAGCGTCCTCCGGCAACCTGTTTTCTTTTTGGGTTCAAAATAAGTCTCTTTTTTAAAACTACACAAGTCTTAAATCACTTTTCTTCTTTTTCTTATTATAGCTAACTCAAGCAAACATTTTCAAAAAAAATCAGGCGAGTCGCTATCGAGTATGAAAGCTACCTGTTCCAATCAGCCCATATTTGCAGTATGAAATCAAAATTGATAAAATATGGAAGTTATAACAATTGACACAGAAGCTTTCAAAAGCTGGCAGCAAAAATAGACCAGATTGCAAACTTTGTCGTAAAAGAAGAACAATCCAAAGGTAAAGACTCAGAAAATGATATCTGGATGGATAGTAATGAAGTCGCTGAATTATTACGCATCAGTACCCGTACATTACAACGCTTACGAAAGGTGAATATAATAAGCTATTCTTATGCTTCGTGGCAGGTATTTATACCGGCTCTCAGAAATAGAGTGTTGGTTGGATGAGCGAATTATTAAATCTGATCCTGTTACAATAGATGATTTAAAAAGGAACTATTCGTTATGATTCCGGAAATAGAGGTATTACTTAGCATTTTAAAGCCTATCATTATGTTTATAGAAAGAGCGTTTTTTGAAAAAAAGATGCAATATATAATCATGCGTCTGGATAAAATAGATAAGACTCTTGTAAGTATGGCAAAGTAGCGATGCTACCTTGACGGAGAGCTTTTATATGATAATTATGACTTATGTAGACTTTGTTGCAACGGAATTGTAAAAGAAAGGTTATCGGCGTATTTTTGTATTTGGAAACAGAAAAAATACAGATACATGAGTACCTCACCGATAACGGAGGTCAAACTCAAATGTTTGGCATTAAATAAATTCATCAGGACAGGTATGCCAAATGCTTACAAAGTGAGTTAATTTTACAAGCTGCGATGGTTAATAAAAATGCCGGCTTGACTTCCGTTGCAACAAAGTCACTTGATACTATCAATTATTGATAGCTGATTTTGTGTTCAAAATTGACGCCGAATTTATGTTCAAAGTTGGTGCCAAATTTGCGTTCAAAGTTGGTGCCGATTTCGTTCAAGAAAAACAAAGTACTCTTACGAGTGTTTGTTTTTAATTCTAAGAAATCATTTAATTCCAGCGCTTTATCCGTAATAAATTCTTCAGCGCGTATTACATCCGGCAAAAAGTCTTCCTTTCTCTGATTTTCACTCAGATATGAAATATCTGTTATTTCCAGCACACATTTGTCCTGATATACAAATCCGTTTATCCGGTATCGCATAACCATTACTTCTCTCTCTCCCTTTGAATTGGCAGGCAATATAAGTTCGACTCTCGATTTTGCGATAAACTTATTGTACTCTTTCTCATATCTTATGCTTGATACAAAAGGATCTTTCCCGTAATAAGTGGAAGCCCACTCTTTCAGAATCTTAAAATTATCGCTTTCCGACAGGTTCTGTATAGCCGGAACTTCCTTTATAAAAGTTATTTTTTTTCCAAAAACAGGTACCTCTGTGAATTTCTCACCTTGTTTTACTATTTGGGCAAAACATGGAATAGAAAGCAGACTGCAAATAATATATAACATAATCTTTCTCATAGTTTAAACCTTTTTTAGTACTAAATAAACATTTCAACGCACAAATGTACAATATAGAAATTTATTTTTTCATTAAAAAAGATAATAAAATTAAGGTCACAGACCTATTTTTATTTTGTTTAATACAGCCAAAACTATCAGTAAATCAATGATATATAAAATTATTTATCAAATATATTAAATTAATACGCCAATGGTGCATAGCGACTAAAGCAACCAATCAAGTCGCGATTATATCGCCGCCAAATAATTTTTCAAGGTGTTGGAATACATCTCCAGCATTTTATCCAGACAAAAATCATAGTCGATATAATCCAGGTCTATCTTCTTTATTTGCTTATACAGATAGTTCTTAAACCCGTCGAGCTGTTCAGCAGTGTATTTATCGTTGAATCTTGTTTCATTGCAGTATAGGTCATGAGCCATATAATTGCAAGGGAATATCTCATAATTGCGATGAATCTCCTTGTCGATGATATGAGCCGCAAGTTCCGTCTGAATCCGTTTATCCGTTTCGGTGATTTTGTCCAGTTCAGGATTAATGCAGTTGCCAAAACGGAATATAACATTTCCTTTCTTACCCAATATTCCGATTTCCATGTTTAGCAAATCATCCCGTTGTGTTTTCTTAAAGTCGGGATTGTCGCGTTTTTGTTGAAACTCTTTAGCTTTCAGATAGTCGCAAGGGTCGTATTCATACGAGATTGACAACGGTATGAGGTTTAATTCCTTCAGGCTTTCGAGGAATGGTTTATCGCCGGGATACAAAGCCAACATTTTCAACAAACTGTCCTGCGTCCTGTCATCCGAATTTTTGGCGCGTCCTTCGCGCTGCGCAAGCCATATTGATTCTTTCTTTTCAGAAATGGCATAATGTATATATTCGGACAAATGTTTCGACGCAATCAACATTTCCTTGATAGATAAGCCTCTCCGCACAATAAAGCTCTTATTCAGACGAACTAATTTGTCTATCCACGGATGGATGAGCAAGTTGTCTCCTATAGCTATTTCTGTTGTCTTAAATTTGGCTTCGTGACGCAGGATATTGAGCAATCCGGCATCCAAGACGATGTCGCGGTGGTTAGATAAGAACAGGTGTTCGACGGAGCGGTCTATGGTTTCCGTTTTATCCAATATTAAACTGTCGGAAACTCTCATTCCCAGCATTTTCACAACAGGATAAATCATTTGTGTCTGAAACTGTTCTTTCGTTTCATATTTAGACATTTCCGCCGAGAAATCAGCCCAGTTGATTTCAGGCATAATATACTTCACGGCATGTTGAAATCCGGGGTCTATCAATAAGTCCTGAATGGCTTGTTTTACCTCATGGTCATACAGAGGCGCTATATCATCAAATTTGTTACTCATGGCATCAATTTACATTAAATTCATTCTCTATAATTTCTGTAAAGACATCAGTTATATTTAATCCTGCCGCGGCGATCTGCTGTGGAATAAAACTGGTCTGAGTCATACCCGGAACGGTATTTACTTCCAACAGGTATGGCACATTATCCGAAATAATAAAATCAACCCTTATTATACCTTTGGCTCCTACCAAATCATATATTTTACAAGTCAACCGTTGTATTTGTTTTGTCATATCCTCCGATACGCGCGCGGGGGTAATCTCTTCCACTTGCCCTTCATATTTGGCTTTGTAGTCGAAAAATTCATTCGGTGTGACTACTTCTGTCAACGGAAAGACAACTTCCTTATTTTTTATTTTATAACAACCGCAGGTAATTTCTTTGCCCGAAATAAAACTTTCGATTATTACGTCGGACGTTTCGCCAAACGCGGCGTCTATCGCTTCCTGTAACTTATCAACGGATTTTACCTTCGTCGTGGCAAAACTCGAACCTCCTGTATTTGGTTTCACAAACATAGGGGAACCGAGCTTATCCGCGATGTCTTCGACACTATATTTCGAATCTTTATTCAAATATAAGGAATCGGCGACATTTATGCTAAAGTTTTTAAGAAAATTATTACATACAAATTTATTCATGGTTAACGAAGACGCCATCATGCCGCATGTTGAATAGGGTATGCCGAGCATATCGAAATATCCTTGCAAACGTCCATCCTCGCCCGGAGTACCGTGTATAATAATAAAAGCGAAGTCGAATTTCAGACCTTCTCCTTGTCGCGGGTCGGTAAAACTGAAATCATTTTTATTTACAGGATATGTGCCGGATTCCGTTTCCACCGTCCATTCCTCTTTTACTATTTTTACTTTGTAGATGTTGTACTTCTCTTTGTCCAAGAAAGAATATACGCCTTCCCTACTCTTGGCTGACACAATCATTTCGGAAGAATATCCTCCCCATACAATGGCTATATTTCGTTTCATTTTGATGTGAATAATTATCGTGTTTATGTATCTCTGTGGGCGACATATCCGCGCCATTTGTCCAACAGGCTAAGCATATCATCCGGCAATGGAGCTTCAAACAGGAGTTCTTCTCCTGTACGGGGATGCACAAAGCCCAGCGTTTGAGCGTGTAATGCCTGCCGAGGACAAGTATTAAAACAGTTTTGCACAAACTGCTTGTATTTAGCGAAATGAGTTCCTTTCAGTACTTCGTTCCCGCCATAGCGTTCATCATTAAATAATGTATGACCTATATATTTCATGTGCACGCGTATCTGATGTGTACGCCCGGTCTCCAATCGACACCGGATCAGGGTTACATAGCCTAACCGCTCCAGTACTTTATAATGAGTTACGGCGGGCTTGCCATGTTCTCCGTCGGGAAAGACAGTCATCTGCATACGGTCTTTCGGGCTGCGCCCTATATTCCCTTCTATACGTCCTTCGTCTTCATCTATCGCGCCCCATACCAGAGCTATATATTGCCGTTTGGTGGTCTTGTTGAAGAATTGGGCTGACAGGTGAGTTTTCGCGTAAGCGTTTTTAGCAACTAATATCAGTCCCGATGTATCTTTATCTATCCGGTGAACGATACCCAAGCGCGGGTCTTTAGGGTCGTATTCGGGCGTGCCTTTCAGCCGGTAAGCAATAGCGTTTACCATTGTCCCCTGATAATTGCCGAATCCCGGATGCACAACCAATCCCGGCGGTTTATTGATAACCATCAGGTCGCTGTCTTCATATACGACATCAAGCGGTATATTCTCGGGAATAATCTCCAATTCGCGGGGAGGACGGTTCATAACCACCGAAATGGTATCAAGCGGTTTGATACGGTAGTTTGATTTTACGGGAACATCGTTCACCAAAATGCAATCAGCTTCCGCCGCCTGTTGTATTCTGTTTCGCGAAACGCCGACTATATGCATGGCTAAGTATTTATCCACGCGCATCAAACCCTGCCCTTTATCGGCTACAAACCGATAATGCTCAAAAAGTTCGGAATTTTGCTCTTCGGTAAAATCTTCGTCTGCAAAATCTTCTATTTCGTCAAATGAATTATCAATCATTAGTCAAAGAAAGATTTCTCTAAATCTTGGGGATTTGTTTGTTCTGAATTACCATCCTCTCCGTCTGAAGACGCTCCTCCCGCGCCAACGGTCATTACCAACGGAGAACCTTTTGGTATTTTCTGATTCGGTAATAACGGTTTCCCTTTGTACGAAACGGATATAACCAATCCTTGGTAGGCGGAAGGTTCTTCCTTTATTATTACATTGGTAAAACCTAACGAGTTTAATTGGGATTCAGCCTGACGCCGGGAATAATCTTTTAGCTCTGGAATGACAACCATCTGCACATTTTTTGCTTTCACCACCAGAAATACAGTGCGTCTTTTTTTTACGTTCGACCGCTCTTTCGGTATCTGGTCTATGATGGAACCGGGAGCGCCTTCCGCCTCATAAGTAGAATCGCTTATTTCATATTTCAGATCGGAAGACGAAAGTATGCCGATTGCTTCTTGTACTTGCAGTCCTTTAACGGCAGGTATGGTTATTGATTCGTTATGTTTCGTATAGAATGTGAGAAGAATCAGTATAACAATCATTATTACAATAATGACGCCCGCCATCATCAGCAGATTCTTCACATAGATATTCTTCAATATTCTTAGTATGATATTCTCTTTCTTCATGTATTTTATCGAATAGAAGTACAAAAATATTAAAAATTTGTGTCTTTCATTTCTTTTGCGTCACTTATTTAAGTTATAATATGATATATAAAAAAGGATAACTGTTTTTTACGCAGTTATCCTTCTTATATTGAACAATATACAATTCGACTTAATTATTCCGTTTTGGAAATAGGTATCTGGCGTTTTACATCCTGACTCAAAGAGATCATGGTTTCTGTTGCCACTACACCCGGAATATCCTGTATCTTATTGTTTAGCAAATCCATCAAGTGCTCATTATCTCTTGCATATAGCTTGATAAGAATAGTATAAGGACCTGTGGTAAAATGAGATTCCACTATTTCCGGTATTTTGTCCAGTTCAGGTATTACCGTTTTGTACATGGAGCCTCTTTCCAGTTTAACTCCTATATATGTACACGTATTATAGCCCAAAACTTTAGGGTTGACAAAATATCCCGAACCGACGATTACATCCATCTCTACCATGCGTTGCACGCGTTGATGGATGGCAGCGCGAGACACACCACACTCAAGTGCCACATCCTTGAACGGAATACGGGCGTTTTGAGAAATGATCTCTAAAATTTTCTTATCAAGTTTATCAATTTTCTGCATAAAAAAAGCTTTTTATCATTATTGTGTCTCAAATATATAATATTTTTCACAATAAACATACTTTTTGCTCTATAAATTACAGATGTTCTGCCAAATTATTATTAAAACCCTTTGTTTTTTATTTATCTAACAGTCGGTTTCGGATTAATTTCGAGTAATTCCACGTCAAATACCAGGGTAGAGAACGGTTTGATTTGTTCGCCGCTTCCACGTGATCCATAAGCAAGGTCATAAGGAATGTAAACTGTCCATTTAGAACCCACAGGCATAAGTTGCAATACTTCTGACCATCCTTTGATAACTCTGTTCACACTGAATACAGCCGGTTCTTTTCTTTCAACGGAACTGTCGAATACTGTACCGTCGAGAAGTGTACCATGATAGTTTACTTTAACCATGTCGGTTTCTGCCGGTTTAGCGCCTTTGCCTTCTTTCACTATTTTATATTGAAGTCCGTCGGAAAGAGTTACAACACCTTCTTTAGTCTTGTTTTCGGCAAGGAATTTTTCACCTTCAGCTATTTGAGGCTCATATTGTTTTTTCAATTCTTCTTCTTGTTTCGCCTGTTGTTTCGCCTGAACTTCCTGCATCTTCGTATTGAATACGGCTGATGGATCGCTAACGGCGAATTTACCGTTCTTCATAGCTGTGGCCAACGCCGCGATGAAAGCGTCATTATTGAATTTTTCTTTTGTATTTTCTCCGTAAATTTGTTGCATCAAGCCCGGTACCATTTGTCCTCCTATTTGTCCGCCGACAGAGATACCCGCCATATACGCCGCTTTTGATTCGGGAGCGCTTAAGCTTTCTTTCAGTCCGTTAAGAAATTCCGAAATATTTCTGTTGTTTGCTTTTACGACAGAATCAATTTTAACCTTCATTTCTTTTTCTAAGTCTTTCTTTTTCAGGCTATCTGTTTCCGCTTGTATTTTCTGCATGAAATTAGCTTTCACACTCATTGTGTCGCCTATTATACCTAATTGTTGAAGATGCATAGACAAACCTTGTTCGTACAAGCTTGCGCCAAAAGCATAAGAAAGGGTGTCCAATCCTGTTTTCAAAGAAGCATCTGTTGAAATGTTTCCGCCGCAAGATGTAAATAAAGCTCCGACAGCAACGATTGCGCTAAGAGCTACAACTTGAATTTTTTTCATTTTTAACTAAATTATTATTTAACAATATCTAAAATTTCCACTTCGAATATGAGCGCGGAATTAGGCTCAATCATTTGCCCTGCTCCCGCTTTGCCGTACGCAAGGTCGGAAGGGATATACAATTTCCATTTCGAACCTACGGGCATCAGCTGCAATGCTTCCACCCATCCTTGTATGACCTGATTGACACCGAATGTAGCGGGTTGTCCGCGTTCTACCGAACTATCGAATACCGTACCGTTGAGTAGCGTGCCATGATAGTGACACTTTACCTGATCGGTAAAGGATGGTTTTGAGCCATGTCCTTCTTTCAATATTTCGTACTGCAAGCCGCTGGGAAGGGTTACCACTCCCAGTTTCTTTTTGTTGATCGCCAAAAATTCTTCACCTGCTTTTTGGTTCACTTCCAGCCTTTCATCTTGTAACTTAGAGAAATAGTCGTTCATTACTTGTTTTGCTTCCTCATAACTCATTGCCGGTTCCGCCTCGTTGATCACATCTTTCATTCCTCGCAGGAAATCGTCGAAATCAACATCTTTAATCCCCGAGCTTAAAAAGTTATTGCCTATACTAAGACCGAGAGCATAACTGATTTTATTCATGTATATTTTAGTTTTTATTTTGTTACACGTGTAAATCAATTTGATACAGCTCAAATTGACCACGCTAACGCTTTAGTTTAATTTGCCAACAAAAGTAATTCTTTTCACGATACTTTAATTAAATTTACCCTTTAAAAAAACTATATTTGTACGTGATACTTACTTTTTTTAATAATTTATGAAACATATTGTAGTTTTAACAGGCGCGGGGATGAGCGCGGAAAGCGGAATCGCCACATTTAGAGACACGGGCGGGCTTTGGGAACAATACGCCGTAGAGGATGTCGCCACTCCCGAAGGATACAGGCGAAACCCCGAATTGGTACTTGATTTTTACAACGCGAGGCGCAAAGCGGCGTTTGACGCCAAACCCAATCAAGGGCATATCGGGCTTGCCGAAATGGAAACCGATTATAAAATATCCATCATCACTCAGAACGTGGATGATTTGCATGAACGTGCCGGAAGCACGGATGTGTTGCACCTGCATGGAGAGCTGAATAAAGTACGCTCTTCTGTCGATCCGTCGTTAATCTATACCCTCACTCCGGAAAATTTCGAAATTCACCTGGGTGATAAATGTGAAAAAGGGTCTCAATTGCGCCCGCATATTGTTTGGTTCGGCGAGGCTGTGCCAATGATAGAGAAGGCTGTGGATATTGTCGGCAAGGCGGATATATTGGTTGTGATTGGGACATCCTTGAATGTTTATCCGGCGGCAGGATTATTG
>JAISKQ010000151.1 GCA_031260865.1 Prevotella sp. | reverse complement strand
TAGGAAGATTGATAAAATCGAAGTAAAAGTATGTAAATTCATAGATCGTATAGTAAGGTGTAATCACAATAGATTGCGCCTTATTTCGTCTGTGTTTGATTAAGTTTTTAAAGCGAGTATTAGATAAATATCACGACGGATTGATAGATATGAAGACTTTACAAATTATCAGGCGATTTATATAGCGACTGTTTCTTAAGACAAGCAAAGGATAATAAAGAATAGCCGTGACTTTAGATTAATTTAACATAAAGAATGATAGAAATCAGGACTCCGTCATAAAAAAAATAGAACTAAGTTTTACTTTCGCATAAATATTAAAATGTAGTTCGATATGAAACAAAACGATTTTGCTAAACTGGAAAAAGACAACGACTTCAGAAAAAGTTATCTGAACCGCACAATGTGGTGGAAAAATATATTGATGATAGCGCCCGTTTGTTTTTTATTCGCCGGATTGACAGGTATATTATACTTGTTCAATATCGATATGCTTTTCTCTTTGTACATCATACCATACCTTATATTATTCATCATAGGTACTATCTGGCTGAAAGCGATAAAGAAACATTTGCAAAAGGTCGCGATGGTCGCCCAAGGCGCTTTTCATGTTTGTTTAGCGGCAAGTGTGGGAGATAAAGATGGTTACACCTATGCCGTTTTTGTGAATGACACACATCGGTACGACAAATATTACATCACCAATCTGGCAAAGGAAATATCCTTGCAAGAGCTACTTGCTAAAAATAACGCCCCTTTCAGGAAAAAAGCCGTATCGATACATCATGACGAAAGCAACACCGATATGTATATGCGTGCTTATCCAAAGAAAGAAATAGCAAAAAGAAATGCCGGATGGAGCTTAAATGAAGGTTATTTTCCTGTGCTCTACATCAATGACAAAGACGTGCCTGTCGTTAGACGAAAAGATTTAGACGGCAAGAAATAATTCAAATTTATTTTAACAGAAATATCATAAGTCTTTTATACCTTTGATGCTCAATTTATCAAATTTGTAACTCATGGTTCAAAAAGATTCACAAGAAAAGAAATTTTCCACTCGCGTCATTAGCGAAAAATTCACAAAAGAAGATGTACACGGGGCAATATCCATGCCTATATACCGCAATGCAGCTTTTGAATTTGCCGATTCGAAAAGCATAGAAGCGGCTTTCCAATATAAAGAAGAAATAGCATCGCACACCTATACGCGTATCACAAATCCATCCGTGGAAAATCTGGAACGGAAAATAAAAGCTGCCTCCGGCGCCGAAAATGTAATGATGGTGGCTTCGGGAATGGCGGCTATATCAAACACATTCCTTACTTTGACCTATGCGGGGGGCAACATTGTGGCATCGCCGCACATATTTGGCAATACGTTTTCGCTTTTTCAATTTACCCTTGCCGCTTTTGGAGTAGAAGTCCGCTTTGTGAATACAGATAATCTCGAAGAGATCGCATCAGCCATAGACGAAAACACATGCGCTTTCTTTTGCGAACTGATAACGAATCCGCATCTTGAAATCGCCAATTTGCCCGAAATATCAAAAATATTAAAAGCCCGGAACGTACCAATGATAGTGGATACTACGATTATCCCTTGGTGCGGGTTCGACGCGCGAAAAGCAGGCGTGGATATTGAAGTCGTTTCCACGACAAAATATATATCCAACGGCGCGACCAGTATCGGCGGTGCGATTTTGGATTACGGCACGTTCAATTGGGATCACAACAAGCGATTAGCGGATGTGGCGCAAACAGACGCGATGTCGCGATTCTCCTTCAAACTGAAACGCGAAATAGCGCGCAATATAGGAGCGGCGATGGATCCCGAAACGGCTTTTCTGCAATCTTTAGGCATGGAGAGTTTACAGTTGCGATTTGAAAAAATGTCGGAAACAGCGTATCAATTAGCTCAATTCCTATCGGATAACAAAGACGTGGTAAAGGTAGGATACACTAAATTGGAAAGCTCGTCATACAAACATATTTCGGACAAGCTGATTACAGGAAATCCGGGAGCAATGCTGACTTTCAGCCTCAAAAGCAAGGAAGATTGTTATACGTTTATGGATCAGCTGCAAATCATTCGCAGGGCGACCAATCTCTTCGACAATAAGACATTAATCATCCACCCCGAATCAACGATTTACGGAACATTTTCTCCCGAACTGAAAGAAATAATGGGTATAGAAAATAATCTGATGCGTTTATCCGTAGGACTGGAAGACATCAGCGATTTACAAGCCGATATTTTGCAAGCGTTGGAGAAACTAAACTAAACTAAACTTCATTATTAATTGTTATAAATTTATATCTTTCAAAAAAAAATAGTACTTTTGTGCCTGATTAAGAAAAGCTCAAAAGAAGAGAGCTAAGAAGTTGATATAATGAAGGTATTGATACTAAATGGGCCAAATCTGAATCTGTTAGGAAAACGGGAACCCGACGTTTATGGAAGCACGTCTTTCGAAACGTATTTCACCCGCTTACAGCAGTTATACCCCAATTGTGATTTATCTTATTTTCAGTCTAATCACGAAGGTGAAATAATCGACAAAATCCACGAAGTCGGATTTTCATACGATGGCATAGCGCTCAATGCGGGAGCATATACGCACACATCCGTAGCCATTCATGACGCGATAAAAGCTGTAAAGACCCCTGTGATTGAAGTCCATATTTCAAATATCCATACTCGGGAAGAGTTTCGGCACAAATCAATGATTGCCGCGGCCTGTCAAGGTTCTATCATTGGATTAGGACTATTATCATACGAACTGGCGATTGATTATTTTCTGAAAGCAGAGAAATAATAAAATCGCGCGATATTTTAAAGAAATAGAATACATTTTAAATAATTAAATCATTTATGACTCAGAAAAAAACGAAAATTGTAGCTACAATTTCAGACATGCGTTGTGATGTTGATTTTATTCGATCATTGTATAATGAAGGAATCAACGTTGTGAGAATGAACTCGGCTCATATGACCGAAGAAGGGTTTGTTCAAGTAATGACTAATGTACGCGCCGTATCTTCACACATTGGTATTATGATGGACACTAAAGGTCCGGAGATACGTACTACAGCTACAGCTTCCGGTGAGAAAATAGTTGTTAAAATAGGTGATAAAATCAAAGTTATCGGAGATATTAGTTACCTATCCACACCGGAACAAATTTCTTTGTCTTATCCCAGCATTGTAGAAGATGTGCCTGTTGGCAGTATGCTTTTGATCGATGATGGTGAGACAGGACTGAAAGTAATCGACAAAACTGAAGATTATCTGCTTTGTGAAGTGAAAAATGACGGAACAATCGGCAGCCGCAAGAGTGTGAATATACCCGGCGTGAAAGTTAATCTTCCTTCAATCACCGCGAAAGATAAAAGAAGCATTGAGATTGCCATCAAAAACAACGCGGACTTTATTGCCCACTCATTCGTGAGAAACAAACAAGATGTATTGGACGTACAGAAAATTCTGGACGAACATAACAGCCCAATCAAAATCATCGCTAAAATAGAAAATCAGGAAGGCGTCGACAACATCGACGAAATCTATGAAACCGCTTACGGTGTAATGGTTGCCCGCGGTGACTTGGGTATAGAAGTTCCACAGGAAAAAATTCCGGGAATCCAACGTTTGCTTATCCGCAAATCGATAGAATATAAGAAGCCGGTTATCGTCGCTACTCAAATGTTGCATACAATGATTGAGAATCCGCGTCCTACACGCGCCGAAGTAACAGATATAGCCAACGCGGTATATTATGGAACCGACGCTGTGATGTTAAGTGGAGAAACAGCTTACGGTAAATACCCTGTCGAAGCGGTTCGCGCGATGGCTCAAATAGCTGCCGCGGCGGAACAATCGAAATTGGAAGAAAAAGCAATGCCTGTTCCTTTCAAAGACAAAGAATACGGAAGAACTTCATTTCTTGCCAAACAAGCGGTGAAATCTTGTAACCAATTGGGTGTGAAAGCTATTGTGACAGATAGTATGACAGGACGCACAGCTCGTACTCTTGCCGCGTTCCGTAGCAAATGTCCGGTATATGCGTTTTGCAACAAAGAAGAAGTGGCACGCTGGCTGTCTCTCAGCTACGGTGTAGATCCTCACTTCCAGGAAGACGCGGGTTTCACAAAAAACCACAAGGAATATTTCATGAGAGCTTTGAACCAACTTCAGCTGGACGGCGTATTAAGCACCGGCGATTATGTTACTTACCTGAGTGGAACTTTCACAGACGGTAAAGGCGGAACTTCTTTCCTTGAAATAGAAAAGGTAGGTTCGGTAATGGAACTTGGCGAAAAATATTTCGTTCCGGTAGATTAAAGAAACGATCAGCTATAAACAAGAGGGGTTGTCTGAAAAAATCAGACAGCTCCTCTTTCTATTTAGTCAAATTGCCAAAAATAAAAAATAAAAAAATAAAGTTTGATTTTATAGTTTGATAATGTTTCTTTATGATTATATTTGCTGTGTTACTTAACGAAATTACATAAAACACAGATTTTTTTTACATAGTATTAACAATTAAAAAATTTATCAACTATGAAGTTTAACGCACCGAGTCAATTAAGTGTTATTATCGCAGTTATCTTAGTTCTAATTGCAATTATCGGATACTTTATTGCTATTCCGTTTGTTAGCGTTTATGCTTTTTGGATTAGCATTGTAGGCTTTATCGTTTTGTTGGCAGGCGTTGTGCTGAAAGGATTTTAGTATAACAAAATCGCTTGCAAAAAAGTAGCTTAGCACAAGTTTTGTAAACATTGGTGGTATATGACCCCCATTAGGACACGGAATAAGGTTTATCCCTTATCCGCAAAATGATTTTAGAAAAGAATTGATTGACCGGGTAAAATTGCTCCATGACAATCGATTCTTTTCTTTTTTCAGATTTTCTTTATATATCTCAATCCTGCTTCCTTCCGAAAAGAATTGGCGGATGCCATCAGACAGATCTCCGGCTGTGGCAAAAGGAACCACAAGCCCTGTCCGCGACGCCTCCACGGCAGCCCCTAAGCCTCCGACATTCGTCGCTATCATCGGAAGTTCCATCTGGTAGGAAATAGCTATTACACCGCTTTGTGTAGCCGAGCGATAAGGCAGAACTAATACATCGGCGGCAGAAAAGAATGTGGATACCATGCTGTCGGGAATGTATTGTTCATAAACCTTCACATTCTCCTTGAAAGGCAGTTTTTCTATTAAATCCGCGTATTTCTGAAATCCTTCGTAACTTTCACCCGCTATGATCAGTTGATAGCTTTCGTCAAGCTTATTCATCGCCTCTATCAATAAGTCTAAGCCTTTATATTCCCTGATAAGGCCGAAAAACAGCAAGTTTTTTTTGTCGCTGCTGATTCCCAGCCGTCCACATGCTGTTTCTTTATCCAGAGGCTCGCCATAGTGGTTGTAGATAGGGTGAGGATATACGATGACGTCGGCGTCTTTTTTGAGAGACAGTAAATCATCTTTGACCGGCTGGCTGAGCACGATAAATCCATCGCATCTATTGAAAAAGAATTTGGCGAAAGGTTTATCCATTACCTTTTTTTCATGAGGGATAGCATTGTGGATGAGTGATATAATCTTGATGTTTTTATTCAATAGCAGGCACACGGCGCTAAAGGCAGGAACCATAAACGACATCCAATATGGAATAATCAAAACATCGGGCTTATACTTGTTTATTCGCAAGGCTGTTTTTATATAGCTAAACGGATTTACGCTGCTAAGAATACGCTCAACTTTTATTTCGGACGATTCGCCTTCAGGCACATATTGAGTTTTTCCCGGAAATAAGAAATTCGGATACATGGTTGTAAACGAGAAAGCCTTTACCTCATGTTGTTTCGATAGCTCTTTGTAGAACTGTTCGCTGAACTGGGCAATACCTCCTCGGTAAGGGTGAAATGGTGAAAGAAAAGCTATTCTCATGAATTTTTTTGTTCAAGAACTTTATGTATATGTGATATAACGAGATCTTCGTGAATCCGCTCCAAACAGGCATAATCTCCTCTTTGGCACGGCAAATTCCCATGTACGGAACAAGGTCTGCAATCCAAATCTATTTGTACCGCGTTGTCCGGGTCTTGATTGAATCCGTAGAAACCTAAAGAAGGGTGGGTAGCTCCCCATATCGAAACTACCGGAACATGCACTAAAGAAGCAAGGTGCATATTGGCAGAGTCCATCGATACCATGACGTCGAGATAAGAAATAAGTAAAAGTTCCTTTTCCAAATTCAACTTACCCGTTGCGTTTTTGACATTCGGATATTTTTCAGCCCATCGCGTCAAGACCCTGCTTTCTTCTTTACCCGCGCCAAACAGGAATATGGTCGTGTTGGCTTCGCCGGATAATTTGCTTATCACTTTTTCCATTTTTTCCAAAGGGAATATTTTCCCCTTGTGTTTAGAAAAAGGAGCTATCCCAATCCATGTTCCGGTTTTCTCGGTAGCAACCGTTCTGAGACCGGAAAAATCTTTTGGTATAAACGTCAGGATATTCGTGAATATCATCGGAGCAGGGAATCCCAGCTTGTCAAAAACGGCTTGATACCGTTGGATGGTACTTTTCAATGGCGGCTCTGAGGCTCTATTCGCGATAAGCGCTTTTTTATTTTTCCGTCCTTTATTTATGCAGGCTGTTTCTCGTCCTGTCATAGTCATAAAAGCACGGATAAATTTTGATCTGATAACATCATGTTCATCAGCTACATGAGAGAATCCAAGGGATGCTAACCTTCTTATAATTCTGAACATGCCCTTAACTCCTTTGTGTCTGCCGTTGATGTCAAGCGGAATAACGTTGATGTTAAAGCTTAGATTTTCAAATAACGGAGCAAAAGCCTTACGCGTCATCACTGAAAATCGGTCTTGCGGATATCCTGCTGCGACAGAAAAAATGACAGGCACAAGCATAGCAACGTCCCCAAAAGAAGAGATACGGATTACTAATACTTTAGCCATAGTTTGTAATTGTTAGTTAGTGTTTTTATTCTTTTCAGTATCTATTAGAATACAAAGTTACAAATAATCTTCAAAAATTATTAAACAAAGCGGATAGCTTTTTTCTGTCCGCCGGGCTGTCTGCAGCCGGGGATATTTTAGAACCTGCTCCCGTCCCGCTTCTACAAGATGTTGTTTGACGAATATCATCTATCGCTTTATAACAAATTGTTACAATAGCAATTAGAGAAATATTCATGAGCAATGACTTTTTTCAATTAGCTCCAAACATTTTTCGGCGTCAAAACCTCTCGCTTTGGCATATTCATCTGCTAAAACGGCAAACATTTCGCGTGTGCCCGTCAGGCGCTCAAAATTTTTGCAGCCTGTTTCTAAACCGACTTTACCAAAACGCATACGATTCAAATCCACAATTTCCACTATGACATCCTCAACCGTCTCCCGAAAAAGAATATTTCCGCCCGAGTAATCTTTATGCAGAAATCCTTTTTCGTGCAATGCCGCCGTAGTACGGGCAATGGCACGCAATACCCTCTCTTTGTCGCCCTGAAAATTATCTTCCGCCAAATTCCGGTACGTAAATGGACATTCCGATTTCAGGCTCACAAAGTAACTATGCCCGAACAATAGCCATGTTCCGGTGGAATAGAACCCCACAGGAGCAGGGGTATGAATACCTGCCTTGCGTAACATCAGGGCATAACCATAAGAACGGCGAGCTTTGGAAGCGCGGAAAAAATTATAAGCGATACGGTTTATCAGGTGAGGAATCCGGTACGACTTGACTATCAGCTTATAGTCATGCACGTCAAATTCTTTCAAGCGATTTCTCCCTTCGTAAATCAGTATGCCCTCATTTTCGAAATGAATAGGCAATGTGCGCATAAAAGAGGACAAGTCCTGAAAATCGTTCCCCATAATCATCCTCCGGGGATGGAAAATAAGCGAAATCTTATTTATCAATCTCGACCATGAACGCTGATAACGCAATGGACCGCCAAGCTCTTTTTCAAAAAATTCAGGATGCCGTTTATTCAACACATCGATGACATGTTTCTTCAGAGGACGGTCGGCGATGCGTTTCGAACCGGAGCGGACACGATAATATAATTCCACTTGGTCTAAACGAACCACTTTTCCTCCATCTTTTAACATCGCGATCCAGAACTCCCAATCCTCACGAGCTATAATTACATTGCAATAGCCGCCTGTCCGCGCCCAATCACTCTTCCTGAACATCGCGGATACCGGTATCATATTTTTCCGCGCCAGAAGTTCCAACGAAAAAGGACGCAACTTCCATTCCCCGCTTCGATCTCCGAAAAATTCAGCGCGCGAATACACAACTTTTATATCCTTGTCTGCTTCAAACACATCAACAGCTTGCTTAAAAAAACCAGCCCCCACTTTATCATCCGCATCCAACGGGAAAATGTATTCTCCCTGAGCCAAAGAAATCGCATGGTTACGGGCTGTGCACGCTCCTGCGTTCGATTGCGTGTAAGTTCGAACACGAGCATCTTTCTGAGCGTATTGCCGCGCTAAAGCATAAGATCCATCTTTGGAACCGTCATCCATCAATATCACTTCAAAGTGCGGATAATTGGAGGTCAAAACAGATTCCAGAGTCTCTACCAAAAATTCCTCCATATTGTAGATGGGAATAACTACAGATACTAATGGCTTTGTCATACTGTTTTCAAATTTTGTCTATCCCTTTCGCCAACTTCAACCAATAATATTTAAGCGAATTGGAGTACTTTAACAGCTTCCACGGACGACTGCCGTGAGGACGATGCCAAACGGTCAAGTTTGTAAATAAATAGTTTACGAATCCTTTCTTCAGCGACTGATGCGAAATGGTAACGTCAAACCAATTTTTTTCCGGATTCAAAGAATGGAAGTCAAAAGCGCGCAAAAAGGAGGTTGTAAGCAAGGAACAGCAAAAACTGAGATGTTTCTTCACCGGCAAAACCATGTTTAGCTCCTTGCCTTTTACATATAAATAAGGATAGTTAACTTCCTCTTTTTCATCCACGGTCACAGCCGCGGCTATACCACACTCCTTTCGGAATTGCGCGCCGTCGAAAAGAGCCTGCAAGGTATGTTTCTTTACAATGACGTCCGACTCCACAATCAGCAAGCCTGCCTCGGCGGCAACAGCCTTTTCCTGTGCCATCTGAAGTGTCAGCAGGTAATTAGGCGAAGGGTGGGATGTAAATTCAGACAGGTTAACCAGTTCAAAACCCATCTTACGTGACGCCTCTTCCAATCGTTTCGTGTTTTCATCCGTACTGAAATCATTGTAAATAGTATAACGAAAAGGAACGGTGATTTCTGAGTTCAAAACAGCCTCGACTGTTTGCAGGGTCAATTCAATGGAATCTTTTACGGGAGTAATAATGTGGATGCACTTCATTATGGAGGGAATTTCTAATAATCAATTTTTTAATTTATCGCTTGTTCAAAGATGGAGCTGCTTAATTAATTGGAAATAATATCTTTAAAATTATTATTTATATTATATTTCTTCCGTTTAATTTTTGTTAGCCCAAGTTTCTCTGTCCAAATTTCGGTAATTTATCGCTTCCGCCAAATGTTTTGAAAGGATTTTTTCGGAATTATCCAAATCAGCGATTGTCCGCGACACTTTTAATATACGATCGTATGCTCTCGCCGATAGATTGAATTTGTCCATCGCTGTTTTTAACAGGCTAAGCCCGTCATTGTCGGGCGACGCGTATTTCGTCAGCATTTTGGGAGTCATCTGGGCATTGCAATAGATACCGTCTTCTTCCTCAAACCGGCTGTTTTGTATTTCTCTCGCTTTGATAACCCTTTCGCGTATCAGGATGCTGGCTTCGGCGGGAGTTTTGTCCGATATTTTATCAAACGGAACAGGAACGATCTCTATATGAATATCTATACGGTCGAGCAATGGCCCCGATATTTTATTCAAGTATTTCTGAACGGCTCCGCTCGGGCAGACACATTCTTTTTCGGGATGATTATAATAGCCGCAAGGACATGGGTTCATCGACGAAATCATCATAAAGCTTGCCGGGTATTCCACCGAGAATTTTGACCGGGAGATCGTGATTTTCCTGTCTTCCAGTGGTTGGCGCATAACTTCCAACACACTGCGGCTAAACTCCGGCAGTTCGTCTAAAAAGAGAACTCCGTT
>JAISKQ010000135.1 GCA_031260865.1 Prevotella sp. | reverse complement strand
TGGATATTTTAAGGGCGCAACTGGGCTTTGCTCCATCGCAAATCATCCCCGTTATATTACCTACCATATTCTTTACGGCAAAGGTGATTTGATTATAGTCTCCGCCCATCAGGTAAGTTATTCCGCAACTGGCTCCCGTAGCCGCGGCTACACATCCGCACAAGGCAGACAAGCGTCCTAACTTCTGTTTGATATATACGACGGTCAGGTGGCTGAGGATCAATGCTCTAATCAGGCTTTCTTCGCTACAATCGGAATCTTCAGCGAAAGTCAGTACAGGAAGGGTTGCCGTAATACCTTGATTTCCACTACCGGAGTTACTCATTACGGGAATCATAGCTCCGTCCATACGGGCATCGCAAGCAGCGGCAGTATATGACATCATGTGGGAAAGCATCGAATCCCCCAATATCCGTTTACCAAGAGTACCCGTTACAGTCTTAGCCACATTATGACCATAGTTGCCCTGTGATGATAATTTAGAGGCGGTACGGTTGAGTTCGGCGGCTTGTAAGATGAAATGAATATCATCTATTGGGGTTGTGGTCGCGAATTCGTACACTTTAGAAAAAGACAGGATGACATCATCATCATTCGTCTTCCTTTCATTAGTGGCTTTTTCATTGCTGAGAATCACGCCGTTCTTTGCTGTATAGGTGAAATTGGTATGAGTACCTTTTATAATCGCAATGGCTTCGTCTGTCTCACTCAAGCAATGCACCTCTATATAAAGGTTGTCGTTGTTATTCTCCTTTAGCCCGATTTCGATACGTTTTTCGGCTATATATTGCTTCCCTTCTTCCACATTCTCCGGCTCTAAATCTTTCAATACTTGTAGTCCGTATTCGCTTTTTCCGATGATGGCGCCTAATGCTATGGCGATAGGCAAACCGACCATCTTTGTGCCCGGGATACCGACTCCCATAGCGTTCTTTAAGATATTGGCGCTAAGATATACCTGTATTTTATCAGGGAATTTTCCCAGTATTTCGGTAGCCTTTGCCACACATAATGATACAGCGATAGGTTCGGTACACCCAATGGCAGGGACTACCTCTTTCTTTATTAAACCGACAATTTGATTACGTTCAAGCTCATTCAGCATAGCATTTCGGTCATTTAGCGTTTATTTGTACAAATATAAGATTTATTCTTTGACTTTTGGCTAATTGCACATAAAAATCCCCTGTATTATCAATATTTAATACAGGGGATTTAAAGTAACGCATTTGTATTTTCTTAAAGAATCCTATGTGATATACATCATAGTATTAGCTTATTACATCAAAATACTATTTCATCGCTTTACTGCTTTGTAAAAGTTATATTGATATAGAAATTACTTTGACCATCTTTGTTCGTCACATTGCCCATATTTGAGCCGCTACTGTTATAGTTTCTAAGTATAAAGCCAATATAAGTATAAGTGGTCCATACGTTATTGCTTACCATCTTAAAGGTTATGTTTGTCCCTGTCGTATCAAAAACGCTTACTAAACCATAGGTTGTAGTTCTTGATGTATAAGCGCTTGAGCCAGACACTGCATAAGGGAGAAGCCAAAAATCATAGCCTAAAGATGTCTGACCAATAATCTGTCCCAATAATGAGACAGTTTTTGTAGCGCTATTATAGCTCATAACAATTTCCCCGGCGGATTCATCAGCCAAAAATCCTTTAAGAAGATAGGTATTCGCCAATGTTCCTTTAATAAGGCTAACATTTAATGTCCTTGTAGGGTTGGTATTGGAGGTTGATGTGGAATAAGTAACCTTATAATCGCCAATAATATCTTCATAGACCATTTCTTGCGATATAGGAACAGTAAATATACTCTTTTGACCATCAGCGAATAAAGCGGTAATAGTCACCGTAGCTGTTCGTTTAGCCGCGCTTGGATCCACTGTGATGTTAATGGTTCCGTCCGCTCCTTTTACAGCCGTTACCCATGATTGGCTTGTAGTCAAACTAATAGGCACATTACGGTTTTCATAATTAACCGATAAAGTCCCGCCTAAAAGAGGAAACTCTAAGGAGCCGTTATAGTCAACCAAATAGAAAAGAGACGGTGACTGCATTACTGTGACGTTCACTTGCTCATTCCCCGATTTGATGGTTACATGACCATTTCTTCCGCCCATACCTTCATTTGCTCCTACTGTAACATTGACCGTAGTACCGGAAGTAGTGACGGTGATCCAATCCTGACCGGGTATGGCTGTTATAGCGCCTTCGGCTTCCACTTTGATAAAGCCTGTACCTCCCGGTTGCTCGAAAAGCACACTCGATTCGATCACTTTCAGTTTTGACTCAGGGATGATCACTCCTGTGTCTTTCTCGCAACTGACTAACATAAAGCCAAATGCAATAAAAAATATAATATTAAACAGCTTTTTCATAATGCTCTAATTTATTTATTGTTTTGTCAGTTCTAAATCATAGAATCGATGTCTTCCCGTATCGGAAGCCATATAATACGCGATAAATGTACCGGCGGTATTATATATTCTCAAAAGGAAACCGTTTACCACATAAGAACCCCAAACACCATTATCTTTGTGTAATGAGAATTGGATGATACCGTTTTCCTTGCTAACGAGATTCAACACACTAACCATTCCTACAGTTGTAGATGTTGATAAGTAGCCTGCTTTTTGATCCCAAGGACAAAGTGTAATCACATCATTGCCGGATGTACCTACATTCTGAGTCTTAATACTTACGGTTCCGGTAGCGTTATCATAACCCAATTCGATGTCAAAATCTGTCGCGCCCTTCAATACGAATGTTCGGTTTTTAACTTTTTCTTCTATCGTTACTGTTTTTGTCACAGTGATGTCAGTAGGGGTTTTATAAGTCAATGTATATGTACCCGGAAACTCGTAATAGAATAAATATGAAGGTTCCGCGTATGGTTCCAAGGTAAGGTTTTCAAAGCCCTTGTCAGTACAGTTATAAATTCTGGACGTTTCATTCCATTTAAAGTTCTGTACTTTCACGCCGGCTATCTCAATAGCGTCAATGAATTTAATACCTTCCTGAGTATATATCGCGTTCGAAGCGGAAGAATTTGCCGCTACCGTAAAGTCGTATCTGTTGTTCGAACTTTTTGAACAATCGGCTAACACACTATTTCCCGACTTCAGTTTAAAGGAACCATATACTTCGGTTAAGGAAATGATATTATCCACATCTTCCAAGTACTTATCCCATGTTATATTAGCCGGAAGCCTGTGCATTTCCATTATATTCCCGTATTTTTTCCCTCTTAACACCACAAGGTCTTCGGTCGCTTCCATTATGGTAAACTCAAAGTCTCCTTTGTATGTGGTATAACTGCCATGTTGATCATGGTAGTAGTGTAAGTAAAGATTATAGGTATCGAATGATACAATAACCCCCATATCCTGGCTAAAAGTGTATTGAGATGTTATCTTAGTATAGGGATTCGCCTGATTCGGGGCGATATCCGCCAATGCCAACATATCCACCGCGGCTGTTACCTGCCCGTCTTTGAACGACAGGAGATAGTTGAACGCTCCTCTTCTGTTAGCGTCGGTATCTCCCGCGATGTATTCCAAAACCCAACCATTAGGCGCGTCGGTCAGTATTTTCTCGTAAATTTTCTGGGCTTCATTCAATCGTTGCGCCGCCGGTGTATCGAATACATCATTTTCTTCGTGCAGACAAGATTGCATCAACAGAAATCCGGTAAAAAACAATATATAATATCCTAGCTTTTTCATATATATATTCAATTATTTATAGAGTGAATTCAAATCTAAAGTCAAAATTTCAGTTTTACGTCTATTGACGATTTCTCTCATTTTATAGATGTCGATACCCCAACTGTTTTTGTAATAATCGGCGACAATGTCGAATTTCTGCCTGATATAATTAGCTCCGGAACATGGACTGCCATCCGCGTTGGTTGACGCGGCTGTCAACATATTGTTCCAATATTCAGGCGTGTTTGTGACAAATATAGAGTAAATCTCAACAAAGTCTTCTATCGGAGAACTTGCCGCGTACGTGGATACGCAACCTGATCGATAAGCAGCCAGGTCTGTTGAACCTGTCCAGTTATCGCCTACATAAACTTCCGGTGTTATCTGGTCGAAAAGGGGATCGGTGATCTTTTGCTGTTGGAATATATGCGCGTATTCATGGTGCATTGTCTTGATATAACGCAAATATGTGGACGGATCATTCATATTCAAGTTATTGACATTCCAAAGAGCTATTTTAACTCCGGTTTCGGCGGTTCCCAATATAATACTGTTGTTGCTCTTCCAACCCGGGTTGCCTATATATTGAAGGACGCGCGGCGCGTATGTTCTGAAAAACGCCATACCCATATATTCTTCATAAGGTTCTATCCATAAGTATTTTGCCAAAATGGACAAAGATTTTGACTTTTCTAAATCCGCCGGAACCAAATCATAATCGAAATCAGTTTCTATATCCACATAATTATACAATATCTGTATATTATATGGTTTTACGTAATACTTATCCAGCCACCTGTCAAAGTCGGTCTTTTCTTTTATGAGGGAATCATCAAATACACTATTTTCGGTATCCAAGTCTTCTCCACAAGAAGCCAGAGAAATTACCAAAAATAAGATAGGTAAGTATATAAATAGTTTTTTCATATTATTATTTATTTATTTTTGTTTAAAAACTTCATCGAGGATTCTTAGGACATCCGGCATTTGTGATTTCTGTCGGTATCTGCATTGCCCTGCGTTTATCATCAGGTTTCATGGTATCCATAATTTCCACCACATTAAACCCTCTGTCTATCAGCCTGCGGTACACTGTTATACCATAACGTTTGATATCCTGCCAACGTTGACCTTCGCCAACTAAGAGAATTCGTCTCAAGTGCAATACATAATGCAGCAACCATTCTTGATCGGTTCCGTATTCTATGTTGTACAACGGAGGATTCAATTCCTTTTTAGGAGTCGGGTATTTGACCGCTATTTCATTACCCTGATTATCTGTTTCATACACAAACTCAGGATAATAATATTCGAGTCCTTTATAAAAATCGATAATAGCATCATATCCCGGTTTGCTTCGGGTATAATTCGTGATAAAAGTGGTCAGGTCTTCGTATGCTTTTGCATATTGCTTGGTCAGTATATAGGCCTCTGCCCGATACAATAATGTTTCATCCGTTGTGAAATGGACAATACTTGTATGTTGGTAGCCGGTGCGTGCCACAGGATCGGTGTATTCAAAATAATAACCGATTTTCTTGTGGAACAACTTGTTTGTATTCGTGTTCCACCATGTTCTGACATAAATATTATTGTGGTTGCCCCATGGTCCGGTGGACTGAAGGGTCTCATACCTGCCTACCGCCATAGAGTGGGAGAACTTATTGCATGTGGAGTAATTGTTAGGACCGACAGTGGACCAGCCTGATGTAGGAACCGATACTAATAAGGTAGCCGGATTGTTTTTATCCATATAGGCGTTCGGTTGTTCGGTATTACTCGCGTCCATTGGGATTGTAGCCTGCCAATCGCGTAAAACCGACGCCGGATTTTGTCCAAGCACAACAGTAGCGTATTCTATCGCTTTATCAAATTTTCCGTATATCATATAGAATTTTGTAGCGAAAGCATAAGCCGCGCTCCTGTTGAAATGATATTTTGGCTGCGTATATATATTATTATCAATGTTAGGCAAAGCGGCTTCGATGTCGTTGCTGATCTTTTTATAAAGTTCTTCGACAGTTCCTCTTTCATAATCCGGTCTCACTGTTGTTTCAGGCGCTTCCATATACGGCAGTCCCATATCCTGACCGCTGGTCTTGCCATAAGGCAAACAGAAGAGAGACGCTAACTCGAAATGATTCCAAGCCCTTGCTATCAGCGCTTCCGCTTTAGCTCCCTTCAAAGAAACGGGATTTCCAAGTTTTTCGATTGCCGCCAAGGCTTCATTACACGCCGATATAGAAGTGTAACAAAATTCCCATGTGCGGTATAAGTGATCGTTTCCTGACCGGTTCACTTCATCTTTCCATCGCCAAACATCTTCCTGATAGTTATTGTAATTAAGATTCCAGTCATACATATCCCAATTGTCGCTCCAAAATTCCGACATCATCACGGAAGTCTGGTTAGGATAAGCGGACACAAGTATATTGATTACTTTAGTTTCGTCGTCGAGTTGAGTTCTCGAATCCGGCAAAGTATCCAGATAATCATCACAAGATGGCATTATGATCAGGACTAATGCCAATAACAGACTATATTTGATTATTTTTTTCATATTCTCTTCTTTTTATTATTGTTTTAGTATTCTTAAAAACCAAGCCTTACTGAAAAAGTAAATTGTCGAGGCAGCGGTGATGCCACACCACCGGATGTAATAAATTCAGGGTCTTGTCCGTTTAGTTTTTTGTCTGCGTATAGCAGGAACAGGTTTGTAGCCAAAAACTTAACCGAAGCGTTTTTCACATGCGAACCTAACCATTGTTTCGGTAACTCGTAATCTAAAGAGACGTCCCTCAAGCGAATAAAATCTCCCTTAGCCACACGTTCCGTCGAATAGTTGTAGGTGCTGTAAGCATTGGTTATATTACTGTATTTGGTAGCCTGGCGGGTATCCAATATGACGGGGATAGTCGTATAGTTTTCATCGCCGGGCGCTATCCAGCGGTTCTTAAATTCTTTAGGCATCGCGGATAAATCGGAATAGGAAGAGCTGAATACAGGGTCAAGCCTGACTACACTACCAAACTGATAAAGTAAAAATACGCCAAGTGTGAAATTTTTGTAACGGAATGTATTCTGAAATCCGCCTTTGGCTATTGGATCCACCGGACCCTCATATTTGAGATACTTCAATAATTCAGGAGTGCTGAGTTGGAGATTGATACCTGTTGTCGTCTCCTCGCCGTTTTCATTAAGAAATACCGGTAATCCTATTTCATTTAATCTCACAAACGGAACGGAGAACACACCTCTGTGAGGATAGCCTTCGAGAGGCAACCTTCCTCTGACCAAATCGAATACCCGGGTTCCTGATGTCAATAAATCCGTGATTTTGGTTTTATTAAATCCAAAAATGAAATCTGTTGTCCAACGAAAATCTTTCATCTTTATATTTTGTGTATTCAGTGTAGCTTCAATACCCCAAGTATGCATTTTGGCGTCATTGGCGCGTTTCGAAATTGCTCCACCGACTCCCCATGTATTTACATCACCGATGAGGTCGAAATTTTTCCTGTCATACCAGCTAAGATCCAAATTGATCCGGTTGTTGATAAATCCCGCCTGCAGGCTGACATTTATTTCATGTTTCTTTTCATAGGTCAATTCTGTGTTCGCCAAATTGTTGACTCTTAATCCGGCTTCCTGTATGTCGGTAAAAGGTCTAAAAGGCTTATATGCCCCAATTTCAACTTCGCTGCTGGCAATTGATCCCGGAGGCAAATCGGCTACTTTACTAAAACTTGCTAACAGTTGCAAATGGGAAACGGTCGGTTTCCATTTTTGGAAAAATCCTTCTTCATATATATTCCATCTCACGCCGATGTTCCATGTCGGTAACCAACGGGCGCTACGTGATCTACCTAACCTGTTGGAACCTTCATAGCGTAATGTTCCCGACAGCACGTATTTTCCTTTGAAGCTATAGGAAGGATTGATGAAATACGCCGCTTGCCGAGTGTGCGTATTATCCAAATCATAATAAGAGTTTCCCTGTTCAATTCCCTGTTTGAAAAATTGATATACATAAAAAGGTATTTCACCCATTTCATATTGCATACCCCAACCGGTAAAGAATGCTTCATTCCTATCCGCGGAATTTAATTCCATACCTCCAAAGGCGATCACAGAATGGTCGTCGTTGAATGTATGATTCCAATCGGCGGTAAGGCGTAAGTCATAGCCTTTCATCTTATTATCGTCGCGATACCAGATACCTCCGTTCGGCAATATTGAAGTAGGCAGTTCCCATGTATAGTCCGGGTCTTTGTATAAGAGCGGATTATTTTTTTGTATTGTAGGATCACTCATTGTCCTGTAAGCTCTTGCTTGGTTCGAATTGTCATTGATATTGTGGTCGCGGGTGGTGAGGTCGTATTTAAACGCGCCCAACGCCCTCAGCATCAAATTTTCAACCGGAGACCATGACAATTCGGTCTGAAATGTAAACTTAGTAACTTCGTATTCCATCCTGTTTTTCGACAGTTCATCCAGGATATTGAAAGTAGCATAGTTCGATTGATAAAATTCTTTCGGATCCAACGCTCTGGATGTATTCAGCGCGTAACTATACGGATTGATGTCGAAATCCCTCTTTACATAACCATAAACGGCATTCGCGTCGGAAGACAGGGTTCCGGGAGCTTTTTGGTTACGGTGCGAAGCGTTCGCTCCTATCTTCAAGGACAAGTTGTTTAAAATTTTGTGTGTGGCGTTGAAATTCGCTGTATAACGTTTCACAGCGCTCTGGTTATACCATCCTTCGTCCAATAACGCTCCCAAAGACGCGTATATATTTGACTTTTCAGATCCCGAAGAAATGCTGACGGTATGGTTTTGCATAACATTGTTTGAGAATAGTTCATCGAACCAGTTGGTGTTTCGCAATTCAGCTTCCCGGAGGTACGCGTTACGCGCTTCCGGCGTATTTTCCAACAGATATGTTCCCGTAGCAGGGTCATAGGTATCTATCAGATGATACATTTTGCCATATACGCCGCTATTTCTAGCCTTGGAGGTTCTTCCGTAATTGAGCCATCCTTTCGACTCCATTTCCCGGTAAATACCCATTTGTTCTTGGGAATTCATGATATTGAAATCCCTGTACATCGGTTTCAACCTCATTGTAAACTCTCCTACATAGTTGATGGTGTGTTGTCCGGACACCCCTTTCTTTGTTGTGATAACGATAACGCCGCCCATGGCGCGCGCTCCGTATATGGAGGTCGCCGAACCGTCTTTCAGCACTTGTATGCTTTCAATATCTTCGGCGTTTATTCCGGCTATGGCGGAACTGATCAACGTGTTGGCGTTACCTGAAGACAAGTCATCGGCAGACACGTTGACGGCGTCTTCCATAATAATTCCATCGACAACCCAAAGCGGTTTGGAGTCCCCATAGATAGATGTATTCCCGCGAATACTGATTTTAGGAGCAGCGCCGAAAGTACCGGATACATTCTGTATGCTTACCCCTGCCGAACGTCCGTCCAACGCACGCACGACTTCGGGCATACCGTCTATTTTTATATCCTCTCCTTTCAGTCGGTCGGTAGCTCCTGTAAACAAGCGTTTATCCATCGAGGTCATACCTGTAACCACAACTTCCCCTAATTGCCTATCCGAAGTCTTCATGGCAATTTTCATGTTATCGGTTATCGGAACATCAATGGTTTCGTAGCCGATAAAGCTGAAAGAAAGGTTTTTTACATTTTGCTGAACCTGAATGGTGAATTTACCGTCTATATCGGTCATAGTCGCCGTTGTTGATCCTTTTACAGAAACTGTAACCCCGGTAAGAGGTTCGTTCGTCTCATCCACTACAGTTCCTTTAATAGTCCGCGTTTGCGCAAAGGTCGTACCTATGCCGATGCAGAGATAAAGGATAATGATTACCAGTTTTTTCATAAGCGTTATTAAGTTTAATTAAAATAACAATGGTGTTTTCAATTTTCTATATATAAATTCTAAAGGCGGAATTTCAATGGATATAATTTTCTTGTACTTAGATCTATTACCTATCTGAAAAATGAATGGTTATTGTATTCTTTTAAAGGTTATTAATTAAAATTTATTACATAGTTTTATGAAGAACTATTGTTTGACGGTACAAATGTAATATAATATAATATAATATAATATATATCATTGCACTTTCTTTTATAATTTTTCATAAAACACAAGTGTTAGAAGTTTAATATATGAGAACTTAAAATTTGGTCTATGACTATCAAAAGACTATTTTTGTACAACAAACTATGTCTTTTATTTATGAATAGGAAAAAGAAAGTATATGTCATCATTAATCCCGTTTCGGGGACTTCGTCCAAACAGCATCTACCACATAAGATAGTGGAAGTGCTGGATGCCCGTGAGTTTGATGTACACATCTTTATAACAGGCTATGCCGGCCATGGCGCGGAAATAGCTCATCAGGCTATAAAGGATAGAGCCGATTATGTTATAGCCGTCGGAGGTGATGGGACGGTAAATGAGGTAGGAGGGGCTTTGGTCGGTTCCGATACCACGCTCGGCATTATTCCGATGGGTTCGGGGAATGGTTTGGGCAGAGACTTGAATATTCCGATGGATACGAAGAAGGCCTTGGAAATCATCTTGGAAGAGAACATTATATCTATTGATTACGGCACGGTCAACGATCATATATTCCTTTGTACTTGTGGCGTAGGCTTCGACGCCGAAGTAGCGGCAAAAGTATCGGGAAGGAAAAACAGAGGGTCGTTGATGTATTTTAGGAATATGCTGGAAACGTTTTTTCAGCAAAAGCCACAGCAATATGAAGTTATATGCCCGGAGGGTACAATAAAAGACAAGGCTTTTGTGATAACTTGCGCGAATGCCTCGCAATATGGCTACAATGCCCATATAGCGCCCCATGCCGACATTCAGGATGGAATGATGAATGTCGCCATTCTGAAGCCTCTATCAATATTGGACGTACCGCAGACATCCATACAACTATTTACCAAGAAGATAGACGAAAACAGTAAAATGGTCGAGCTTATAACGAATGAGGCGACCATTAAACGGGAACATTCGGGTGTGATGCACATTGACGGCGACCCGGTGAAAATGGGCGAAGAAATCCATGTGAAGATTATACCTCAGGGATTGAAAGTACTGGTTCCTAAAAATCCGCATAAGAAACACCCCTTAGATCCGTATGAGTTATTACTTAAGGTGTTAGGTACAGTATAATTCGATTCAGAAAGACAATTCAAATGAAACTCTGAATCCGTCTTGATTTACATTGGGGTGGTATAAATAATTAACCCGTCGGACATAATCGACGCGGAAAAACTTAAAGATGTTTTCAATCCCTATATTATACTCCATATATGGCTCATGACCAGTTGTATATGTATCCTGCGGGAAAAGCGGCAGGTCATGGTTGTATTGCGGATTATTGCGCTTGCTTAAATTCCCCATGAATCCTCTAAAACCGAATACTTCGCGCCATTTAAGCCACTTAAGCACCGGTATCCTATTGAACAGCCACCCCCCCATGTGATAATATATATCCCATGATACTTGCGCGTCATGCACAAACTCAAGCGGTTCTATCAGATAATAATTTCCTCGCTGGATGGTATATGAACTGTTGGCGCTCGGGGTAACAAGGAAAGGAAAAGGCGCCGCTCCCCACACTTTTTCGGCTTGCGCCGATAATAACAATTTACCATAAGGAGCAATCCACATCTGCTTGAAAAAGGAGAATGACGTCCTGTTATAATTGTATTGACCTCCTAAAAAATCATTTATCGCTACAACATGGGATAGGCTGTATATTGTCCGCGGGGCGGTTATAGAGCTTCTTTTACGCCGTAACTGATAGAACTTTTCGTTTGGGGCATAGCGTAACGAAAGCGCGGTTTCGGTGGTTCGTATCGTATTTACGGTATATTTATTTCCGGTTTCGTCCAATTTCTCAAAGACCAGTTTTCCGGCGGCTTTTTCATCAAAAGTCTGACCAGATAAAGTGAAAGAAAATCCGCCATAGAACTCTTTTTCATACGATATTTCCGTTTGCCTGTTATAAGTCATCTTCGTATTATTGGTGGAACGCAACGACATGAGTATATGATCTCTCTCTACCTGCGTTTGCCTCTGTCCAAGCGTATTCATGTCGTATTTATAAGCAATCTTTATATTGCTTTTGGGATATTCATCCTTTGTATATTTTATATCTTTGAAAGCCCATGTCGCTTCTCCGTAATATTTGAACTTTTCGTCGCGTGTTCCATAAGCGGCATATCCATATAAAAATAAATGCGGATGTAGTTTCGGGGTTGTAATGAGCGTTAACCTGACACGGTTGCCTTCAATAGGGTTGTAACTGTACAATGTCGGTATCCTGCCTATTTCCAGCTTGTTTTTTTCTTTATTTTTTGATGTCGGAAAATAGTCTGAATCCAAGACGCGTCCTACTCCCAGTATAAATTTGAATAGAGCGACATTGTTCACGTCCCGCATCATCTGATCCATCCTGTAATCCTTTTTGAAGTCGACAGGGCGGTTGGTCGCCCAATATTCTTTATTTCTCTTCAGATAATCTTTTTCAAACGCTTCCGGCGCAGCCATTATGAAGATGGGATCCATCGGACTGTTTATCTCAAATTTCTCATACGATTTGGTTTTGTCCACATAGAATTTTACAGCGCTGAGCATTGAAAGGTCAATAGCCATACGTTCTTGCAATGGTATCCATTTGTCGTTTGCCGTTTTTTTGAAGTCAAGTTGTATCACCAGTTCATCCACAAAGTTGATATTCATCTTCTTTGGCGTTCTCAATACGGCTTTTTTCACAGCAAACATACTATCGAGCGATATATACAGATTGCCGGTAAAACCAATGTCGCGTGAATTGAATGGCGCGAAGTCCAACTTTACATACTTGTTATTCTCTATTTTAACGGTGTCGGATATATACCAACGATAGAAATTCACAGAATTATGTTCGCTTAATGGACTGACAAACTGTTGGAATAATAATGTGATTGAATTATCCGTTATATTAATGTCTTTAAAAACTTCTTTCAAAATAGCGTCCAAGGCTTCGGTCTCAAAAGTTTCATCCAATCCTTCTATGTGATAGCCCTTGACAATCTTTTTGTTGTCTTTAGGTTCTTTTCTGTAAAAAACATCGGTGAGTTTTTCTCTTACCGATACAGGCAATATAGGCTTAGCATCTATTAAAGAGGTATCAACATAGTTAGGCAGAAATTTGAATCGTTTAAATTGAGGCTGCTCCGGTTTAAAATCATTTAGAGCGATAAAGGTTCGCTCATATTCTTCATATTGGTAATAATCCAGATCGGTTATATTATTATCATCTTTATGAGCTATGACCTTTTTGATGAGTTCTACCGCCGGATTATTCTTTTTAGAATACTTTTCTTTTTTAGGTCTGACTATTACTTCTTTTAGTTCGGTGTCTTCGGGTTCCAAATATATTTCATTGGTGGTGATGACTCTCGGATGAACGGTAAATGTCTGGGGCTTATAGCCAAGAAGAGATACAGTGACAGACGTCTGCGGTCCCTTGTTCGTTAGTCTGAACTCACCCTCTTCATCCGAAAATGTACCGGAAGGAGTATTGTCAAAGGTGATGCTTACGAATGCTAACTTTTCATGCGTAACGGCATCTTTCACAACGCCTCGCAATACTGTGAGAGATTGGGCGTGAATAAGGCCGCAAAAAAAGCACAGCAAAGAAAACAGAATTATTTTTCTTTGGATAATATATCGTAGAGTGTCACCCATTTTTATTGAATACCTTTATCTCATCATCCAAAAAATCAAGAGTAAATAGTGTAATCCACTTACTCTCAATTTTATATTAATTAGACTATACAATTATTGTTTAGTTGCACTAAGTTATATTTTTTTAATTAATTAGTTTACGATAGCGAATCCGTTTTGGTTCCACATTCCCCAAACGTGATTTTTTATTCTCTTCGTATTCGCTATAGCCGCCTTCAAAGAAAAACACTTCCGAGTCACCCTCAAACGCGAGTATATGCGTGCAAATACGGTCAAGAAACCAACGGTCGTGGGATATGACAACGGCGCATCCGGCAAAATTTTCCAGCCCTTCTTCCAACGCGCGCAATGTATTCACATCAATATCGTTGGTCGGTTCATCCAGCAGAAGGACATTTGCTTCCGACTTCAATGTCAGAGCCAGATGTAAACGGTTGCGTTCTCCTCCCGACAATATCCCGGTAAGTTTTTCCTGATCTCCTCCCGAAAAGTTGAAGCGGGAAAGATAAGCGCGGGCATTAATATCTTTGCCTCCGATACGGACAAATTCATTTCCCCCGGAAATAACCTGATACACGGATTTGTTCGGGTCTATGTCGGCGTGTGATTGATCTACATAACCTATTTTTACCGTTTCACCTACCTCGAATGTTCCTTTGTCGGTCTTTTCCAATCCCTGAATCAAGCGGAATAGAGTTGTTTTCCCGGCGCCATTTGGACCGATGATGCCAACGATACCCGACGGCGGAAGCATAAACTCTAAATTGTCGAATAATAATTTATCCCCAAAGGCTTTACTTACGCCATGTACTTCAATGACTTTATTCCCCAAACGAGGTCCGTTAGGAATAAATATTTCGAGCTTTTCTTCTCGTTCTTTTTGGTCGGCGTTTAGTAGCTTTTCGTAATCGTTCAACCGAGCCTTACCTTTTGCTTGGCGGGCTTTTGGCGCCATTCTTACCCAGTCTAACTCACGTTCAAGCGTTTTGCGGCGTTTGCTCGCTTGTTTTTCTTCCTGCTCCATGCGTTTGGTCTTTTGTTCCAGCCATGATGTGTAGTTCCCTTTCCAAGGAATGCCTTCGCCACGGTCAAGTTCCAAAATCCAGCCGGCTACATGGTCGAGGAAGTAACGGTCGTGAGTAATACAGATAACCGTTCCTTTGTATTGTTGCAGGTGTTGTTCCAACCAATCTATCGATTCGGCGTCAAGGTGGTTGGTCGGTTCATCAAGCAATAATACATCCGGTTCCTGCAATAAGAGACGGCAAAGAGCTACGCGACGGGCTTCCCCACCCGACAGATTTGCCGTCAACTGGTCTTCCGGAGGGCAACGGAGGGCATCCATAGCGCGTTCCAGTTTATTGTCTATATTCCAAGCGTCGGTCGCGTCTATTTTGTCTTGCAATTCCGCCTGACGGGCAAAGAGCGCGTCCATCTTATCCGGATCTTCGTAATATTCAGGCAATCCGAACTTCTCGTTGATGCCTTCATATTCGGTTAACAAGTCTATGATAGGTTGTACCCCTTCCTTAACAATTTCTTTTACCGTTTTTGTCGGGTCTAATTTCGGATCTTGCTCCAAATACCCTACCGAATATCCTTTATCTGATACTATCTCGCCTTGGTATTCATTATCCAAACCCGCTATCATCTTTAATAAAGTTGATTTACCCGACCCGTTGAGACCGATAATACCAATCTTAGCTCCATAGAAAAAGGAGAGATAGATGTTCTTTAATACTTGCTTTTGTGGCGGGTAAATTTTACCAACGCCAATCATTGAAAAAATAATCTTCTTATCGTCAGACATGTCTTTTATTGAATATAATATAAATACTAAGCCCCCTCAATCCCCTCTGTTAGGAACGCGCGAGGCGACAATACCCACATTCCTTCTTTTGAGGAGTTGGAATGGCTACTTGTAGAAAAAGTAACAAACGTAACACTTTTCAGTAAATAGTTTACTAGAGTTCAAGTATACTAGATTTCAAGTTTACTATATTTCTAAAAAGGTGACAAAAGTAACACTTTTTTCGGTCAATTAGAGTTCAAGAATTCAAGTTTACTAACTTGCCAAAATTCTTGTAAACTTGTAAACTTGTACACTCAAAACTTAAAAAAGTGACAAAAGTAACAGTTTTCAGTCAACATCGCTTCGCGTCCTTCTTCGCTCTTGTAAACTTGCTCACTTGCAAGCTTGTACACTCAAAACTTTAAAAAAGTGACAAAAGTAACAGTTTTCAGTCAACATCGTTTCGCGTCCTTCTTCGTTCCTGAAAACTTGCACACTTGCAAGCTTGTACACTCAAAACTTAAAAAAGTGACAAAAGTAACACTTTTCAGTCAACATCGTTTCGCGTCCTTCTTCGTTCTTGTAAACTTGCACACTTGCAAGCTTGTACACTCAAAACTTAAAAAAAAGTGACAAAAGTAACAGTTTTCAGTCAACATCGCTTCGCAGCATTCTTATTCCTTCTTGTAACTTGTAACTCGTAACTTGTAACTTGTAACTTGTAACTTGTAACTTGTAACTTGTAACTCGTAACTTGTAACTCGTAACTTGTAACTTGTAACTTGTAACTTGTAACTTGTAACTGTCCTATATTAGATAATTTTATAATTTTTTCATTACAACTTATTGTTCAGAACTTATAACTTTATTTCTGATATAAGAATCGTTTAATACTACGTTTCGGCGTTTTTTCAAATTCATGGGACTGTAGTCTGAAATTAGCGACCTGGCTATATCCCGGCAGACGTTTGTTTATTGCTTTTTTCTCAGCGATGAAAACATCGGAATATTCATGTTCTTTGATATTGTTCTGTTTCATATAATCTGAATCAGGATATATGAGCGCTATTAGTTTCCCGTTTTCCTCTATGATTAAAGACTCTGAAACATAAGGAGAAGCATTATAAAAGTCTTCAATTTCTTCAGGATAAATATTTTGTCCCGATCCGCTAAGAATCATTGTTTTGCTACGGCCTCTAATATACAGGAAGCCATCGCTGTCCATTACGCCTAAATCTCCGGTTCGTAACCAGCCGTCTTTATCAATGACTTGTTTTGTCGCTTCCTCATTCTTAAAATAACCAAGCATTACATTATCTCCTTTTACCACTATTTCGCCGGCTTCGGTTTCCGGATTTGCCGATTCAATCTGTATATCCATTCTGTCCACAGTACGTCCGCAAGAGCCGGGTTTATATGTTTTCCAGTATTCGTAAGTGATAAGGGGACCGCATTCCGTCATTCCGTAACCAACAGTATATGGGAATTTTATAGCGGTCAGGAATTGCCCGACCTCTTTGTTTAGCGCGGCGCCGCCGATAACGACTTCTTCAAGGTTCGATCCAAACATAGGAAAGAGCTTATCGGCAACCTTTTGGTATATTTTCTTTCGGAAAAATGGGATTTTTATCAATGTTTTTGCCGGTTGCTTCTTAAATTCGGGGAACACGCGCGTTTGTATGATTTTCTCGATAATCAGAGGCACAGCCAACACCAAAACCGGATTTACCTTAGCAAACGCGCTCATGATAATCTGAGGTGAAGGCACGCGTGTAAGATAATGGATATGGCATCCTTTACAGATGGATAGCAATACTTCAAAGGCAAGCCCGTACATGTGAGCCATCGGCAACATACATACAATCCCGTCCCCGGCTTTTACAAAAGGAATGTTATCTATCGCGTAGCGCGTGTTCGACCACAGGCTGCGATATGATATCATTACCCCTTTAGGGTTGCTTGTCGTACCCGATGTGTAATTCAGGATAGCCAGTTCTTCCGGCGATTCGTCATGAACGACCACATCCTCTTTGGTAAAACCATTCGGATATTTGTTGTTCAGGGTGCGTTCGAGGTCGGAACAGGATTCTATTAATTTAGCGGAACGCGATTTCTGCACCGAAAAATCATCGATTATCAGTATCGTTTCCACTCCCGGTATTTTTACCGGATTTATCTTAGACCAAACATATTCATCAGCAAATAGTACTTTAGCTTCGGAATGATTGACTAAAGAATGTACACTTTCGCCGCTGAAATCATGTAAAATAGTAGTAATCACCGCCCCATAAGTAAGAGAAGCGAAAAACGCGATTGTCCAGTTAGAGGCATTGCGCCCGCATATAGCGATTTTGTCTCCTTTTTGCACGCCCATATCATCAAAGAGAATGTGAAGCTGAGCTATCTTTTTTGCAAAATCTTTGTATAGATATGTATCTCCATTATAATCAATTAGTGCCGGACGATCCCAGTTGTCACGGATACCGTCTTTTATAAGTGTTAGAAATTTCCCGTCTTCCATAAATTTATTTTATATATAAGATATAACAAATGTACATAAAAAACTGAATTTTACTATGATTTTAACGAATTCAAATGATAAAAATATAAGTAAAATAAAGTTGGAGCTTAAGAGACTGTTTAAAAAACAATATATTTTATTATAAAAGACTTTACTTTTTCCACATATTGTGGTTGTATTTTGTCCTTATTATAAGCTAAATACAGCGTATTGGCAGCGATGGCGGATCCCGTCCAAAGTATCTTTACCAAACCTTTTTCAATTGCTTTCGCCGCGATGAGGTCTGATGAAACCGCCAAACCATTGCTGCTTCCCACGGCTTTCAATATCGCGTTATTGTCGGGAATAACGGCATGTAGTTTCACAATCGGACGCTTTTTGAAATTCTCGCGCCAAAACCTTCTGATAAGAGGAAGATTGCTGTCGAACGCATACCATTTTTTGCTTTTCAACCACTTTTCCATATTCGAAGAGTCATTTCCTTTGACATAATTATCAAACTCTTCGGTGTCCGTGTCAGGGTTGCATACTATCATGAACGACTCTGTGAATAACGCTTCGTAAGTAAGGGAATCCTCCGATTTGCCGTGTCGTGTTATTATCGCGATGTCCAAATCATGATTGATAAGTTTTTCGGTCAATTTATCGGCTAACCCGTATTCCACCGTTAGATGTAAATCGTCTTGCGCTCCGATGTGTTCCGCTAGATAATCGTTGAACAGTTCGGACGGCGTGCCAAAACGGATACTTGGAGCTTTATTTAAAACTGTCCGTTTAAATTCCGCTTCCACCCGTTCAAGATTATCGATAGACTCAACAATTTGAGTATATAGCTGTTTGCCGTATTCCGTCGGCATCATTTTGCGGGGCATTCTTACAAAAAGGGCTTGCCCGATATAATTTTCAAGCGAAGCCAATTGGATGCTCATATTCGGTTGGGAAATCATTAGCTCTTGCGCAGCTCTTGTCAGCGTTCCGAATTGATAGATTGCTTTAAATGTTCTGTACCATTCCAAATTTACCATAGCTTGTTTTCCCAAAATAAAATCTAATTATGAAATACAAAACTAAATATTTTTTTTTAGTAATTCTGAATAAAACAGTTGCTTTTGAAATAGAATTATGATTATTACACCCTTGTTTGGCGTAGGCGGAAGCGCTATAAACTAAAACTTATGTGATTGACCCCGAATAAGAAAAAACAGAACCAGACTACACAAAAAAACGAAAGCATAGAATATAAGCTTTCGTTTTTTATGATTTCATCCATTTCATTTTTTATACGGTCAAATCCACAATATCCGCGTCAGGAGCGTTTTTCTTTACCGACGCAATGCCATTATCCCGGCTCGCCACGCTTTCATACATTTCGCTGGAGCCTATGATTTGTCCGTTTGTGGCTTTCAAATTGAAATAAGGTTTCCCATTTTTGGATTCCAATTTGTCGAAGCGGGCATCCACCAAGCTGTTCTTTTTTACCGATTCAATGCCGTTTTTGCAGTTTTCTTTTTTTGTATAACCTTCGCTGGTTAAAATCACTTGACCATTACCTGCCTTCAGGTTAAACTGGAATTCTCCATTTTTTCTTTTTGTAATTTCAAATTTTCCCATCTCGTTTTGTTTTAGTAGTTCGTATTTTATAGATGCAAGTTTACAATAAAAAGTTTATTTTTCCTTATTTATGGAATAAAATATTTCACTCACTATTAACTTTTTAAGAAAGCAAACAATAGGAATATTTTCAGAAAACCGCTTTTATCTGTCGGAACAGACTTCTGTCAAATCAGTTTTTCTAAATAAACAGCCATTTCTTCTTGCAGCTTTTTAGCTTCGGATGCCGCGGTATAAGCGAAATCCACCGTGTTGTCCGCGTAAATTATAGCGCGAGATGAGTTTACGAGTAATCCGCATTGCGAATTCATTCCGTATTTCACTACCTCCGCCAAGCTTCCTCCTTGCGCTCCAACACCCGGAACTAATAAGAAATGATTGGGCGCGTATTTACGAATTTCGGCAAACATTTCGCCTTGTGTAGCTCCAACGACATACATCATCTGCTCATCGGTAGCCCATTCTTGCGATTTCTTCAATACTTTTTCAAACAATCGTTCGCCGTTTTTGTCTTCTATCAATTGGAAATCCAACGAGCCTTTATTGGAAGTAAGAGCCAAGAGTATAATCCATTTTTTAGGATATTTAAGAAAGGGTTTCACGCTATCTTCGCCCATATACGGAGCAACGGTGATAGCGTTGGCTTTCATGTCTTCAAACGCTGAAACGGCATACATCTCCGACGTGTTTCCTATATCGCCGCGTTTAGCATCCAATATAATGAATTGATCGGGATACTTGATGCGGATATATTCTATCGTCTTTTGCAACGCTTTATAGCCCTCTATTCCATGACTTTCATAGAATGCCGAATTGGGTTTGTAAGCCACGCAATATTTTGCGGTAGCATCTATGATCGCTGTATTAAAAGCATAAATAGGATCTTCTTCTTCATCCAACAAAAAGGATGGTATTTTTTTTATATCTGTATCTAATCCTACACATAAGAAAGATTTCTTTCTCTTTATATTTTCAAATAATTCTTGTTTTGTCATATTTATTTAAAACATTTATATAGCTTGCCCCATCAGATGGATGACAGATTGTTATTTCTCCCTGATAATAATATTTATCGGAGTACCAGACAAATCCCAGTTGTCGCGGATACGATTTTCCAAAAAGCGCTTATAAGGGTCTTTTATCCATTGAGGCAAGTT